>DATHLL010000296.1:0-4267 GCA_035488195.1 Candidatus Elarobacter sp.
CGGCTGCTGACGGCGGCGGGGCCGCTGGTGGTCTCGGTGGTCGCCGTCGATCCGAGCGATCCGGAGGTGCGGCTGGGGAGCGTGCTCGCGAACGAACGGATCGTCTCGAAGGACGAGACGACCTCGTCGATGGCGCGCCGCACCGGCGCGGTCGCCGGGATCAACGGCGACTACTTCGACATCAACGCGACCGGCGCGCCGGTCGGCGTGCTCGTGCGCAACGGCGCGCTGCTGCGAACGCCGAGCGCGCGCCCCGCGCTGACGGTCACGGCTGGCGGCGGAGTGCGCTTCGCGACGTACCGTTTCTCGGGGACGGTCGCGTTCGGCGCCGTGACCGTTCCGGTCACCGCGGTGAACGAGTGGCCGCCGCAAGCCGGAATCTCCGTGCTCACCCCCGAGTTCGGCCTGCTCCCGTCCGGCGCGAGCGGCGTGGCCGTCGTCGACGTCGCACCGGCCGGCGGCCCTCCGGGGTCCAGATCGTATCGCGTCATCGGCGTGACCAACGGCCCGCCTTGGCCGTCTCCGGCTGCCGGTTCCGCGGCGGGTCTACGCCTCGCGTACGGTCCGGCCGCGCAGGGATACGGGCCGCTGCCCGGGCCGGGCGATCTCGTCTCGCTCGCGTTCGACACCGATCCGCCGCTGGCGGGCGTGTGGGCGGCGGTCGGCGGGGGTCCACTGCTGCTCGAGAACGGCGCGCCGGTCGACGACCCGAGCTCGCCGAACTACGCCGACCGCGCGCGCCGCATCCCCGCTTCGGCGGCGGCGCGGCTGCCCGACGGAACGCTGCTGCTGGTCGTCGCCGACGGGCGGCATCCGGCGACCTCGATCGGCGTGAACCGGGCCGAGCTGATCGCGCTGCTGCGCGCGCTCGGCGCGACCGACGCGATGCTCTTCGACGGCGGCGGCTCCGCGACGCTCGTCGCGCGCGTCCTCGGCGACGCGGGCGCGAGCGTGGTGAACGAGCCGTCGGACGGCGCCGAACGGCCGGTCGCCGACGGGCTGTTCGTCTACAGCACCGCACCCGCGGGTCCGCCGGCGCAGCTCGTCGTCCGCCCCGCGCGCGTCGTCGCGCTTCCCGGCGCGCGCGTTCCGCTACGCGCGCGGATCGTCGACGCGTCGCTGCACGGGCTCGGCGACGCGACCGGACCGTGGCGCCTCGCCGCTTCGCCGCTCGTCGCGTCGATCGGCGATGACGACGTGATGCGCGCCGGGAGCGCGTCCGGCGCCGGGAGCGTGCGCGTCGCGCGCGGCGGCGTCGCGGGGACGCTCGACGTCGAGATCGTCGACCGCGTCGCGCGGCTCGTGATCGGTCCCGCCCGCGCGAACCCCGATCCGCGCGCGGCGATCGCGCTGACCGTGCAGGCGTTCGACGCGCGGAACCGTCCCGTCGCGGTCGACGGGCTGGTGCGCTGGAGCGCGAAGGACGCGGCGATCGACGCGCGCGGGCGGCTGGTCGCGAGCGATCGCGACGCGCTCGTCACGGCGAGCGCGGGCGGCGCCGGCGCGACGGTGACGATCCCGGTCGGCCGCCACGACGTCCCGCTCGCGCTCTTCGACGCGCAGCACGCGACGGCGTGGCGGCTGACGACCGCGCCGGCCAACGGGCCCGGCGCCGTCGACGTCGACGGCGGACGGCTGCGGATCGCGTACGACTTCACGAGCGGCGAGCGCGCCGCGTACGCGGCGGCCGAGATCCCGCTCGGCGAGCCGCTCGCGCTCTCGTGCGCCGTCGACGGTGACGGGACCGGCGCCGCGCTGCGCGCGACGTTCTCCGACCGCTACGGCGACCGCGACACCGCGACGTTCGCGCGCGCGATCGACTTCACCGGGACGCGCCGCCTCACCGCGAGCGTGCCGCGCGCGCTCGCGCCGCCGATCGCGCTGCGCAGCGTCTACGTCGTCGGAACGCTCGCGAGCCCGCCGGTCGCGGCGTCGGGCGCGATCGGCGTGCACGACTGCGTCGCGAGCGTTCCGGGCGCTCAGACTCCCTGAGGCTGCGCGCCGGCCGCCGGCGCCGCGCGCGGCGGGATCGCGCTCCACACCAGGCCGGCGAGGAACAGCGCGATCCCGGCGATCAGCGCCCACGTCACCGGCGCCGACGCGACCGTCAGCGCAGGATACGACCCGAGCGTGACGCGCACGCGGATCCCGGCGAGCGCGATCGTGCGGCCGGACGCGGCGATCGTGATGCCGAGCTGCTTCCCGGCGTCGTCGGCGGCGGTGAGGATCACCGCCGGCTTCGTCGCGTCGACCGCGGCGCCGCCGTGCGCGAACTGCCGCAGCTGCTCGGGCGTGAAGTAGAGCGCGCGCAGGACGCGGTGCTGCGCCGGCGCCGCGAACGTGTCGAACGGAACGTCGAACGCGCCGATGCGCTGGTGGTCGCGAAACAGCAGCACCGGCGAGAGGAACGCGGTGCCGACGGGCTGCGTGACGGTGAGGTGCGCGCCGCGCGCGTCGTACGCTTCGACGTACGCGGCGACGCGCGCGTCGAGAGAGACGAGCGACTCGCCGAGCACGCGCCGCGCACCGGGCGTCAGCGCGACCTCCGCCGCGTTCCGCCGCCGCAGCGTGACGCCCGCGTCGCCGCGCGCGATCGCCGCGGCGTCGGCCGGCGCGAAGAACGCCGCGGCGCCGAGCGCCGGGACCGGCGTGACGGTCCCCGGCGTCCCGATCACGCTCGCGGTGTCGGGACCGAGCAGTCCGGAGGCGAGCCCCGCCACTCCGACGACGACGGCGCCCGCGACCGCGAGCAGCAGCCGCTTCCCGGCGATGCCGTCGTCGCCGCGCCGCGCGCCGTTGCCGTACGCGAGCACGACCGCGATCCCGATCGCCAGCGCGAGCGCGTACTGCCAGGTGTGATAGAGCGGCGTCGCGGGATAGACGTCTTGTGCGAGGACGAGCGCGATCACCAGCACCGCGACCGCGAGCGCGGCGAGCCGCGCGCTCACTTCGCCTTCAGCGCGGGCGCGACGGCGGCGCGCATCTGCTCGAGGGTGAGCGCGCCGTCGATCCCTTTCACCACGCGACCGTCGCGCCCGACGACGACCGTCGTCGGCATCCCGACCGCGGCGTACGCGCGGCCGTACTGCTGCGCCTCGTCGACCAGGATCGGGAACGTGACGCCGCGCTCCTTCGCGTACGCCGCCGCGACCTGCACCGACTCGCCCTGATCGGCGCCGAGGACGACGACGCGCCCCGCGTTCTCGCGCGCGAACCACTGCAGCGCCGGCATCTCCTCGCGGCACGGCGGGCACCACGTCGCCCAGATGTTCAGCAGCACGACCTGCCCGCGATGGCGCGCGAGCGAGTCGATCGTGCCGTCGGTGCGGCGCACGTCGAACGACTGCGCCGGCGCGCCGGCCAGCGTCCCGGGACCGCCGCCGCTCGGGCTGCGGCTCGCGTCGGGGGCGTCGTAGCACGCCGTCAGGAACACCGTCGCAGCGATGACGATCGACCTCCGCACGCGAGAGCCTTCGTGGTGAGCGCCGCCGTTCCGTCCGCGTGGCGCGCGCGGCGCGTCCGCGCGGCCGGCATGACCGTCGCGGCCTACGAGACGGGCAGCGACGCGAGCGATGCGCCGGTCGTGCTGCTGCTGCACGGGCTCGGGCACTGGACCGACGCGGTGTGGGGCGGGTTCGTCGGCGAGCTCGACCCCGCGCTGCGCTACGTCGCCTTCGACCTGCCCGGGTTCGGCGCGAGCGAGAAGCCCGACGTGCGCTACGACCGCGCGCTCTTCCGCCGCGCCGTCGACGACGTCGCCGCGGCGCTGGCGCCCGGGAGGTTCGCGCTCGTGGGGCACTCGCTCGGCGGGTTCGTCGCGGCCGACTGGGCGGGCGCGAACCCGGATCGCGTCACGCATCTCGCGCTGATCGCGCCGGCCGCGTTCTCGCGCACGCCGCGCCACCTGCTCTACGCGCTGCTCGCGCACGCGGCCGCGCGCCGGCTCTCCGCGCTCGCGCCGCCGAAGCGCTTCGTCGCGCGGATGCTGCACCGCGCGGTCGCCGACCCGGCGTCGATCGACGAAGCGCATCTCGAGCGCGCGTACGAGCTCGCCCAGGATCTGGCGGTGCGCCGCGCGTTCGCCGGCGTCTACGCGAGCGCGATCGAAGCGTTCGCCGGCACCCGCGCGCTGCGCGCGCACTTCGCCCGCTACACCGGCCCCGTCTTCTGCGCCTGGGGCCGGCACGACCGCTACATCCCGCTCTCCTCGCTCCGCGACGTCCGCCGCGTCTACCCGCACGCGACGACGCTCGTCCTCGACCGCAGC
>DATHLL010000297.1:0-2480 GCA_035488195.1 Candidatus Elarobacter sp.
CTCGACGATCGCCGTCAGCGTGAGCCGCATGATCTCCGGCGACGATCCCGCCGCGAAGACGATGGTCGCGCTTCGTTCGCCGGCAACCGGCGGCGCCGCGAGCACGTCGTGCGGAACGAAACCCGGCGCGCGAACCGCGCGGCGCATCGCCGCAGCCGCCGTGACCAGGCTCGCGATCGCTTCTGCGATCGTCGCGCCGGTCGCTTCGACGTGCTGCGGGAAGCGTGCGAGCGCGAGCAGCGCGCGGCGGCCGCCGAGCGCATCGGCGTCCGGAACGGCGATCGCGACGTACGGCGCGGACTCGATCTCTTCGATCAGCGCCGCGAGACCGGCGGCGTCCGGAAGATGCGCCGCATCGGCGACCAGGACATACCGGTCGCCGCGCACGCGCATCTCCGCGCGCAGCGCGTCGGTAACGTCGCGGTCGTCGCCGAACGCATGCGCCGTGACGCCGGGTGCGAGGTCGCGCGCGCGGCGCGCCGCGAGCTCGGCGCCGGTGCCCTGCACGAGGACCGTGAGGCGCGGCATCGGGGCGCGCGCGCGTTCGCGGCGGCCGCCCGGCAAGCGCACCTCGCGATCGATCATCGTCCGGCGCAGTCCGGCCGGCAGACGATGCGCGCCGGCCGGTGCGGGATACCGCTCCGCGATCGCGCGCAGCGCCGCCGCGCGCCCGCGGTCGTCGAGATCCGTCGGCGCCGCGTCGCACGCGAGCGCGGGATCGCACGCGACCGTCCGCCCCGCGGCGCGAGCGCGCGCGCACAGCTCGACGACCGCGGCGACCTCGTCCTCCGGGAGCGGCTCGAGCAGCAGCTCGCGCGCCGCCAGGATCACCCCCGGCGCGACGACGTCGATCGGTCCGCGCAGCGCGGCGTCACGGCTCGCGTCACCGGGCGCGGCGCCGACCGGCGCGAGCTCGAACGCGAGCGGGCCGGACCGCGCCGGCGCGAGCATCCAGCCGAACCGGCGCATCCGGCCGTCGTCCTCCACGCCGCCGAGCACACCGAACGTCGCATCATCACCGTCGCGCTCGTGCACGATCGGCGCGCGAAACGGGCGCAGCGCGCGAGACGCGCCGGCGCGCACGCGCGCGCCGCGGGCGAGCAGCACGACGCAGGCGTCCTCGCTCGCGCGCGCCGCCGCGGCGACCGACGCCGCGCCGTCCACCGCGACGAGCGCGGAGGCGCTCGCGCGCAGCTCGCCGGGATCGCTCCCCGGGCGCGCCAGGATCGTGAACCGCATCGCCGCTCTCAGCCGAGCGCGAGCGCGGCGAGCTTCCCGGCGTCGGCGATGCGACCCGCTTCGAGCAGCGCCGTCGCGAGACCGAGCGTCGCGTGCTGCCGCACCGCCTCGTCGGCCGCGGAGAGCGCGTGCAGACGCTCGAGCGTCGCGAACGCCGCGTCGAGATCGCCGGAGCGGCGCTCGATCTCCGCGCGCAGCGCGAGCGCCGCGGACGCGTGGCGGTCGCCCGGCGCGACGCCGTCGAGGTGCGCGAGCGCCTCCGCGTCGCGGCGCAGCCGCGCCGCGGCGAGCCCCGCGTTGTACGAGAGGACCGCGTCGCGCGGCGCGACGCGCAGCCCGCTCACCGCCGCGTCGAGCGCCTCGGCGAGCCGCCCGTCTTCGAGCAGCCGGTGCGAGCGGCGACCGTAGTCGGCCGCGGTCTCGAGGGGCGCCGACAGCTCGGCCGCGCGCAGGCGCGCCGCCTTCTCCGTCTCGCCGCGCGCGTCGTACCAGTCTTGCAGCAGCGCGAGCGCGAGCCCGTTCCCGGGCTGCAGCTCCAGCGCCCGCAGCGCGAACGGCTCGGGGTCGCCGAGGTTCTCGTTGCACGTCACCGTCGCGGCCGAGAGCAGCAGCGTGACGTACGCCGCGTCGCTCACACCGTCGCGGCGCTGCTCGAGCCGCTCGAACGCCTCGGCGAACCGGCGCCGCCGCATCAGGTAGTTGACGTACTCGACGATCCCCGCCTCGCCGCCACGGTCGGCGCCGTCGCGGAAGGTCCGCTCGGCGTCGTAGTAGCGGCCGGCGCGCTCGTAGGCGTTCGCCAGCAGGCAGCGCAGCATCGCCGAGTCCGGCTTGTTCGCCAGCGCGCGCTCGAACCACGGGACCGCTTCCTCGACGCGGTCCTCCTTCACGTACGTCGAGGCGATGTTCAGCGCCGACTTCCAGGTGAAGATCTCGTCGTCGACCATCGCGTGGTGCAGCGCCTGCGCGCGGCACGCGATCGCGCGCTCGTACTCGGCGCGCGCCTCGTCGAAGCGCTTCATCCGCGAGAGCAGGTGCGCGCGGGTGAAGACGACGTTGCCGTGCTCGGGCGTGTCGCGCAGCGCGCCGTCGATGACCTCCATCGCGCGCTCGAAGTCGCCGCGGCCGTCGGCGTAGGCGTACGCCATCATCACCTTCGCGATCGGGAAGAACGCGCGGGTGGGCCCCGGCATGGCGAACATCTTCTCCAGCACGTCGATCCCGGTCGCGTGGTCGCCCGC
>DATHLL010000298.1:0-2081 GCA_035488195.1 Candidatus Elarobacter sp.
CTGCGCAGGTCGGTCGCGTAGCCGAACATCTCGCTGAGCGGGACGTTCGCCTTGATGACCACCGCGCCGCCGATCGCCTCGTCCTGCGACTGGATCTGGCCGCGGCGCCGGTTCAGGTCGCCGTTCACCGCGCCCATGTAGTCGCGCGGCGCGGTGACCTCGACGCCCATGATCGGCTCGAGCAGGATCGGCCCCGCCGCGCGGTTCGCTTCCTTGAACGCCATCGAGCCGGCGATCTTGAACGCCATCTCGCTCGAGTCGACGTCGTGGAACGAGCCGTCGAACACCGTCGCCTTGAAGTCGAGGACCGGGTAGCCGGCGAGCACGCCGCTCTCGGCGGCCTCGCGGATCCCTTCCATGACCGGCTTCTGGTACTCGCGCGGGATCACGCCGCCGACGATCGCCCACTCGAAGACGTAGCCCGTGTTCGGCTCGCCCGGCTCCAAGCGGACCCACACGTCGCCGTACTGGCCCTTGCCGCCGGTCTGCCGGACGAACTTGCCCTGCTTCTCGACGCGCTTCGTGATCGCTTCCTTGTACGCGACCTGCGGCTTGCCGACGTTCGCTTCGACCTTGAACTCGCGCTTCAGGCGATCGATGATGATCTCGAGATGGAGCTCGCCCATCCCGCCGATGATCGTCTGCTGCGTCTCCTCGTCGGTCCGCATGCGGAACGTCGGGTCTTCCTGAGCGAGGCGCGTGAGCGCGATGCCCATCTTGTCCTGGTCGCCCTTCGTCTTCGGCTCGATCGCCTGGTGGATGACGGGCTCCGGGAACGTGATCGACTCGAGCAGGATCGGGTGCTTCTCGTCGCAGAGCGTGTCGCCGGTGCGCGTGTCGGAGAGCCCGACCGCCGCGGCGATGTCGCCCGCGCCGATCGCGTCGATGTCCTCGCGATGGTTCGCGTGCATCCGCAGGATGCGCCCGATGCGCTCCTTGCGGCCGCTGCGCGCGTTGTACACGTACGAGCCCTTCTCGAGCACGCCGGAGTAGACGCGGAAGTACGTCAGGTTGCCGTACGGGTCGGTCGCGATCTTGAACGCGAGCGCCGAGAAGTACTCGTCGTCGCTCGGACGGCGCGTGATCTCCGACTCGTCGCTCGGATCCTTGCCGACGATCGGCTTCGCGTCGAGCGGCGAGGGCAGGAAGTCGACGACCGCGTCGAGCAGCGGCTGCACGCCCTTGTTCTTGAACGCCGAGCCGCAGAGCATCGGGAGCACCTTGCCCTGGATCGTCGCCGCGCGCAGCGCCTTGTGCAGGCGCTCGATCGGGATCTCCTGTTCGGCGAAGAACATCTCGAGCAGCTCGTCGTCCTGCTCCGCGATCGCCTCGATCAGCGCCTGGCGCCATTCCTGGGCGGTTGTGTAGAGCTCGCCGTCGGCCTCGGTGACCGGGATCTGCTCCGAGGTCGAGCCGAGATCGTCGGTGTAGACGATCTTGTTCATCGTGAAGAGGTCGACCACGCCGAGGAACTCGGCCTCGGCGCCGATCGGGACCTGGATCGGCGTCGCCGGCGCGCCGAGGCGCGTGCGGATCTGCCGGACGCAGTTGAAGAAGTCCGCGCCCATGCGGTCCATCTTGTTGACGAAGATGATCCGCGGAACGCGATACTTGTTCGCTTGACGCCACACCGTCTCGGACTGCGGCTGCACGGCTGCCACCGAGTCGAAGAGCGCGACGAGCCCGTCGAGGACGCGCAGCGAACGCTCGACCTCGACCGTGAAGTCCACGTGGCCTGGCGTATCGATGATGTTGATACGCGTGTCGCGCCACGTGCAAGCAGTCGCGGCCGACGTGATCGTGATCCCGCGCTCCTGCTCCTGGACCATCCAGTCCATGGTGGCTGCACCTTCGTGCACCTCGCCCATTTTGTGGGTGCGTCCGGTGTAGAACAGGATGCGTTCGGTACAGGTGGTCTTACCCGCATCGATGTGCGCGGCAATACCGATGTTCCGCGTACGTTCGAGCGGATATTCTCTAACAGCCATTGGTTATTGTTGTTCTTTGGGTTCTTACCAGCGATAGTGGGCGAACGCTTTGTTTGCTTCCGCCATCTTATGAGTATCTTCGCGCTTCTTGAT
>DATHLL010000299.1:0-3309 GCA_035488195.1 Candidatus Elarobacter sp.
ATGACCGTGCGCGTTCGCTCGAACGCGCGGGAGCCGATGCGACCGTACAATTCGTCGAGGGGAGCGATGAACTTGGAGCGGCGAGGCACGAGAAAAAGAACGCCGATCGTCGAGCTTTGGATGTAACGGTCCCCTTTTGACGTCGCGAGCATCGGCGCGGTTCCCGCGTGCGGCCAAGCGGGCGTTCCCATCGTAGCATGAAGTGGAGTGCGCGGGTAGCGTCCTGACAACTCGCTCGTCGTCAGGAGTATCATCACGTGCGCCGTGTAGCCGCACCTATTCTTTCGGTACTCGCCGTGCTCTCGGTTGCGGCGGCGGGCGTCATGTACCTCGCGCCGCGAGCGATCGCGTCCGATCATCAGGACTCGCCGCTGACGGTCGCGCGCCCGGGCGCCGACATCACCGACGTCTACGTCTTTCCGGCCAACGATCCGGCGAAGGTCGTGCTCGCGATGGACGTCTGGCCGCTGATCCCGCCGGGTCTCGGTACGCAGACGTACTTCGATCCGGGCGTGCTCTACCAGCTCAAGATCGGACTGCAGTCCGACGACGTCGAAGATCTGGTGCTGCAGTTCAAGGCCGACGGCGTCGGCGCAAACCAGCGCATCACACTGTACGGCCCGGCGCGACCCGGTCTGACCGGGACGCGCAACGCGATCCTCACCTCGTCGAACACCGGTACGGTACCGTACAACCAGGTCACGACGCTGCCGGGCGGGATCCTCGCGTTCGCCGGACCGCGTGAAGACCCGTTCTACTTCGATCTCACGCAGTTCTACCGGCTCGAGCCCGACCGCAACTTCGCGAACCAGCCGAACCCGCCGCCGAACAGCGCGCGCTGCTTCCGCAAGGACGCGAAGGACTTCCTCGCCGGCTACGACGTGCTCTCGCTGATCGTCGAACTGCCGCGCCGGATGCTCGCCGACGGCGGGAAGCTCGGGCGCATCAACGTCTGGGCGACGACCTCGCTGAAGGAGAGCGACCCCGACGCATCACCGCAGTCGCCGGTCGCCTCGCTCGCGAACGTCGTGCGCAACGTCAACACGCGGTTCGGCGGTGCGACCGACGCGAGCGGCACCTGGGTGCAGGTCGAGCGGCTCGCGCGGCCCGCCGTCAAAGAGGCGACCGAGTCGTTCGCCAACCACGACGCGACGAACCGCGCCGCGCTGAACGACGACCGCGTGCTCGCCAAGTCGATCCGCGAGTACATGATCCACACCGCCGGACGCTCGACCGCGGTCGCGGACGCCGCGGTGAAGGTGCTGATCCCCGACCACATCGAGGCCGATCTCGCGCAGGACGGTCCGGCGCGGTACCTCGCCGTCGAGACCAACGGAAAGAGCGGTCTGCCGGTGCAGATCGTGCGGACCGTTCCGCCCGACGGGATCGAGGGGGTGAAGAAGGCTCTCGGCGATCCATACCGCCAGTTCGGCGGACGCGATCCGAAATCGCCGGTGATCGACCTCTCGCTCGGCGCCATCTACGGGAGCCTGATCCCGAAGCTCGGGCTCGCGCCCGACGACAACCGCGAGACCGAATGCCTCACCAGCGACCACACCACGCCCGCCGCGAAGCACTTCCTGCGCGGCTTCCCGTATCTCGGAGATCCGCGATGACCGCGCGCTTCGCACCCTTCGCAGCGGCGGCGTTCATTGCGCTCGGCGCGACCGCTGCCGCGCAGACCACGCAACCCACGACCACGCAGCCGCAGACGCCGCCGAACCCGGGCGCCGCCGAGGCGCAGCCCTCGACCGTCACCGGCCCCGGCGGCTCGACGACGCGGCCGGCTCCCGGCTCGCAATCCTCGCCCGCGCAGTACGGCTCCGATCCGAGTTCCGGCAACGCGTTCACGGCGTCGCCGCCGCTCGGCCCGCAGCAGGATCTCGGAAAGCGCATCAACCGCACCGTGCACTACGTCGTGGGCGACTATATCGCGCCGCCCTTGATCTACGACGCGTTCGCCGGGCCGAGCAAGGGTGACAACGACCGCTCGTACGCGGCGCGCGCGGCGTTCGAGGTCCCGCTCGGGCAGTACGACGTCTACGTCGGCGGCGAAGGCCGGACGTACGCGTATCCGACCCGCGGCGGCGCCGTCACCGCGCTGACGCCGGCCGGGACCGCGTTCGTGCCCTCGTTCACCGCGCACGAGTACGACTACGACGTGCGGGCCGGTCTCAAGGTGACCGGCCCGCGGATCTACGGCGCCGTCTCGTACCTCACCCGAGGCGGGAATCTCGAGCCGCGCCAGCATGGCGTCGGCTACGGGATCGAGAAGCTCGCCGACGTGGATCAGAACTTCTCGCTGCACGGCAGCGTGTTCTTCTATCCGAACGTGAACGGGCAATACGCGATCGGCGGCGCCGGCTCGTACGGCCTCTCGTACCGCGAGGTGCGGTATCTGATCGGCGCGTCGATCCAGCCGCACCGTTCGCCGGTGTTCCTCGACGCCGGATTCCTCGGCGACCGCAGCAACGTGCGGACCGACGCGGGCGTCGGCTTCAACCACCAGGGGCCGTACGCCGGCGTGGGGATCCGGTTCTGAAGCGCGTCCTCGGGCTCGTCGCGATCGCGCTCGCCGCGCTCGCGGCGTGGCCGGTGTGGGCGTCGCGTGCGGCCGCAAGCGATCCGCTCGCCGCGCTCACGCCCGCGCCGCTGCGCGACGACGCGACGATCCGCGCGAAGACGATCGCGTTCGAGGAGTCGCGGCTGCGCACCGACGCGGACGATCAGCTCACGCCGCGAATGCTCTCGGCGGAGTACTTGCAGCGCTATCGCGAACGGGGCGACGTCGGCGACGTGCTGCGCGCCGAGGCCGCGGCACGGCGCTCGCTGCGCATCCAGCCGCGCGGCAACGGCGCGGCCCTGCGCGCGCTCGCGTCCGCGCAGCTCACGCTGCACCGGTTCCGCGAAGCGCTCGCGACGACGCGCGCCGCGCGCGCCGAGGCGCCGGACGACCCGACGGCGGCGATGAGCGAAGCTTCGCTGGAGATGGAGCTCGGCGACTACGCCGCGGCGCGCGCGCTGATCGCGCGCTTCGGCGGCGGGAGCAATGAGGCGACCGAGGTCGTCGCGTCCCGCTACTCCGAGCTGACCGGCGATCTGCCGCGCGCGCGAGCGCTGCTCGAGCGCGCGTCGCGCCGTGCCGACGCGATCTACGGCATCCCGAACGAGCGGCGCGCGTGGTTCCATGCGCGCCTCGGCGAGCTCGCGTTCGCGGGCGGCGATGCGGACGCCGCGCTGCGGGAGGAGAAGACCGCCCTCGAGCGCTTCCCCGACGACGTGCAGGCGCTCACCGACACCGCGCGCTTC
>DATHLL010000300.1:0-5856 GCA_035488195.1 Candidatus Elarobacter sp.
GGGACGTCGTAGTCCTCGATGCGGTCGCGCGCGACGCTGTGCACGAGCAGCAGCGCGTCGGGTGCGCCGCCGTACAACAGCGCCAGCGTGACCGGCGCGAACGCCGGGTTGTTGATCCCGCCCTGGCCTTCGAGAAAGAGCAGCTCGCTCGCACGGCGCTCGCCTTCGAGGACGAGCTGCTCCGCCGCGCCCGGCGCGAAGTCGCAGACGACGCGGTCGATCGCGGTCCCCCAGCCGGCAATCGCGATCCCGATCTGCCCCGTCGGGACGAACGCCGCGTCGACGCCGCGCTCGCGCGCCGCGCGCAGCAGCTCGAGCGCCGCGGTCATCTTCCCGACGGCCGCGTCGCTCCCGACGGTGAGCAGGATCTTCGCGCGCACGTCCCACGCCGCGCCGGAGAAGAGCGGCGCCGCCGGCGGCAGCCGCAGATCCCAGATGCGCGTGTCGTGCTCGCGCGCGAGCGCGGCGAACTCCTCGTCGTCGTTCAGCATCACGTGCAGCCCGCTGACGACCTCGAGCTTCGCGCGCAGCGCGCGGCGGATCGCTTCGCGGAAGTCGTCGGGGAGCAGCCCGCCGGCCGGCGCGATCCCGACCAGCAGCGCGGTCGGCGCGAAGCGCATCCCGTCCTCGAACGAGCCGACGATCGGCGCGTCGCTGCCGAGATACGGCAGCACGTCGCCGACGCGCTTCCCGGCGTGATCCGGGTCGATCACCGCGACGACGGTGTCCGACGAGTACGCGATCACGCCGTGCGCCATCTTCGCGGCGCGCGAGGTGAACGCGTGCGGCGCGAGGACGACGTAGCGGCGCGCGATCGCGGTGGCCAAGCTCAGGACAGGCTCGCGGCGGCCATGGCCTGTCCTGAGCCCGCCGAAGGACGCACGCCGAGCCCCGGGCCGTCGGGGAGCACGATCTTGCCGTCGTCGTACCGGATCCCGTCGAACGGATCGCGCACGGTGAGGAACGGGCCGTCGAGGTCGGCCCAGTCGACCAGCGGGCTCAGGTGCGCCGCCGCCGTCGTGAGGATCTGCGACTCGACCATGCAGCCGAGCATGATCTTCAGCCCCATCGCGCGCGCGGTGTGGATCATCTCGAGCGCGCCGCGGATGCCGCCGCACTTCACCAGCTTCACGTTGATCCCGTCGACGCAGCCGAGGAGCGCGGGGAGATCCTTCGCGTCCTTCGAGTCCTCGTCGGTGACGATCGGGATCGGCGAGCGCTCGCGGATCCAGCGCAGCTTCTCCGGCGAGCCGGCCGGGATCGGCTGCTCGCAGAACTCGATCTCGTGCTTGCGCATCGCCGTGAGCAGCTCGACGGTCTGTTCGGGCGTCCAGCCTTCGTTCGCATCGACGCGGATCGTGCCGGTGTAGATCGCGCGGATCGCCTCGACGGTCTCGAGCTCTGCGCCATTGCCGAGCTTCACCTTGATGACCGGATGCGAGGCGACCTCGCGCACCTTCGCGAGCGTCTCCTCGAGCGAGGCGATCCCGATCGTGAACGAGGTCCGCGGCGTGCGCGCGGGATCGAGCCCGAGCAGCCGCCAGAGCGGACGGTCGAGGTCTTTCCCGACGAGGTCGTGCAGCGCGATGTCGAGCCCGCAGCGCTGCGCCGGCGTGAGCCCGTCGAGGAGGCGCTCCATCGCGTACGGATCGTCGCCTAGGTCGAGCGACGACAATCCCGCCGCGACGCTCGCGACGTCTTCGTGGTACCGCGCGGTCGGCGCGCTCTCGCCCAGCCCTTCGAGCCCGTTCCAGCGCAGCCGCACGACGAGGCTGCGGGCGACGCTCTCCGAGGAGCGCGCGATGGTGAAGGTGTGCTTGAGCGGAAGCTCGATCGGCTCGACCGCGACGGAGATGGGGGGCACGGCGGCGCGTTTCTCGGGTTCGCGGCGTCGAACCTGGGATGGCACCACGGTATCCGGTCTCGATCGTCTGGCTGCGCCGGGACCTGCGGCTCGACGACAACGTCGCGCTGCTGCGCGCGGCCGAGGCGAGCGAACGCGTCGTCTGCGCCTTCGTTCTCGATCCCGCGCTGCTGCGCGGCCCGCGCGTAGGGGCGCCGATCGTGCAGTTCTTCTTCGAGAGCCTCGCGGCGCTGCGCAGCGCGCTGCGCGCCCGCCATTCGGACCTCGCGCTGCTCGAGGGCGACGCCGCGACGGAGCTCCTCGCGCTCGCCGAACGGACCGGTGCGCCGGCGGTGTTCTTCAACGAGGACTACGACCCGTCCGCGATCGACCGCGACGCCCGCGTCGCCCGAACGCTGCGCGGTGCGGCGATCGACGTGCACGCGCACACCGATCACGTCTACTTCGGCGCCGCCGACGTGCTGCAGTCCGACGGCCGTCCGTACGTCGTCTACACGCCGTACCGCCGGCGCTGGCACCTGCGGTTCACGACGGAACCGCGTGCGCCGGTCGCGTCGGCGCCGGCGCTGCGCAACAAGCTGATGCCGCGCGCAGTGGTCGGCGCGACGCGTGACGTTCCGCGCACCGAGGAGTACGGCCACGTGACGAGCGAGGCGTACCCGCGCGGTGGTCTCGACGAAGCGAAGCGCCTGCTGGACGAATTTCTCACGGGCGGGCTGACGCGCTACGCGGAGCGGCGCAACACGCCGTCGCTCGACGGGACCTCGCGGCTCTCGCCGCACCTGCGCGCCGGAACGATCGGGATCCGCACCGTCGTGCACGCGGCGGCCTGGGTTCGCGCCAACGCGCCCGACCGCGACGCGCGCGAGGCCGACGGGTGGATCGGAGAGCTGGTGTGGCGGGATTTCTACCAGCAGCTTCTGTTCCACCACCCGCGCGTCGCGCACGAGCCGTTCCGCGAAGCGGCGGCCGCGATCGCGCACGCGAACGACGACGCGGCGTACGCGGCATGGTGCGAAGGCCGCACGGGCTACCCGATCGTCGACGCCGCGATGACGCAGCTCAACGCGACGGGCTGGATGCACAACCGCTTGCGCATGATCGCGGCGTCGTTCCTGACCAAGCACCTGCTGACCGACTACCGCCGCGGCGAGCGTTACTTCGAGCAGCATCTCGCGGACGCCGATCTCGCCGCGAACAACGGCGGCTGGCAATGGTCGGCCTCGACCGGAACCGACGCCGCGCCGTACTTCCGCGTCTTCAACCCGGTTCTGCAAGGCTACACGTTCGATCCGGACGGCACGTTCGTCAAGCGCATGATCCCCGCGCTCGCGAAGCTGCCGCCCAAGTACGTCCACGCGCCGTGGACGACCCCGCCGCTGCTGCAAGCGCAACTCGGCTGCGTGATCGGCCGCGACTATCCGGAGCCGATCGTCGATCACGCGATCGCGCGCGAGCGCGCGCTCGCGGTCTACGGGGCTGTGCTCGGGCGAAGCGCGATGGCCGGTCCTCGGCGTCCTGTCAAGACTTGACGGGGGGTATACGATACAGCAGCGACACGACTGCGGTGGTTCGCGCAGGTTCCATGGTGGTGGACCAACGTCGAAACCAAGGGAGCATCAGCTCCGGATACGACCGGTTGCCCGACGAGTTCTCGCCGGACACTGGGCGCCCGGGCCGCACCCACCTGCCAATGGCAGGTCTTCAACCGGGTTCCGGACGGCCGTTGCGGTTGTGTCGCCTCTCTTCCGCTCGCGGGCGCTTCAGCGCCGCGCGATCCGCGCTTGCTCCGCCGCCGCGCTGCGCAGCGCCGCGATCGCGTCCCGGACGCCGTCCCACGGCCGCTCGCTCGGCGGCGCGTCGAGGATCACCCACGCCCGGCCGGCGCACGCGGCGACCGCGACCGGATCGTCGGCCGGCGTCGCGGTGAAGGCGGGATAGCGGTCCTTCGGCCCGATCTCACCGGCGCTCGCGGCGGCCGGGGCCGCACGGAGCCAGGCGCTGTCGACGTCCTTGATCAGGTGCTTCACGCCGGCCAGGTCCTCGCCGAGCGTCCCGGGCGCGGCTCCGGCCAGGACGGTCACGTTGGCGGCCTTCGCCGCCCGGCTGAGCGCCTTGGCCGCGATCACCGTCTCGACGAACGTCGCGGGCGGGACCTCGCCCGGCGGCGGCAGCGTCGTGCGGACGACCAGCGCGCCGAACCCGCCCGCCAGCGCGAGGACGGCCTCGCGTTGCTCGGCGCCGGACGGCTCGAGCAGCCCGGGCGCGTCGAGGCCGAACGGGACGACGCCGAGGTCGACCGCGACCTTGCGGAGCTGCGCGACGTACTCGGCGTCCCGGCGGGGAAAGTGCTCGACGGCGGCCAGCACGCCGTCGGCGCCGAGGACCGACGCGCAGCGCTCCAGCCACTCGAGCTGCGTGAGCTCGCCGGCCGCGAGCGGTCGGCGGAACGTCGAACTCGAAACCGCGATGCGCACCGCCGCCGCATTCACCGGAGGAACTCGTTGACCATCGTCGCCGCCCGCCGGATCCGGTGATGGACCGCCAAACGCTGGGGAACCTGATCCCCCTCGCCGCCGTCGTCATCGCGCTCGCCGAGTACCTGCTCGACCACACCTCGCCGCGCTACGCGAGCCCGTGGTTCTGGGTCGCGCTCATCGCGACGGTCGGGCTGCTGGTGCTCGTCCAGGTGCTGCGCTTCGGCGGGGCGCGCAAGCCGAGCGCGGCGAAGCCCGACTACTCCGCATCGGCGATGATCCGCCGCCGCACCGACTCCGACGACCGAGGCTGACCACATGCAACTGCTCGAACCCCAGACGCTCGCCGCCGCGGACCCCGAGGTCTACGCCGCGATCGCCGACGAGGAGCGCCGCCAGCGCGACAACCTCGAGCTCATCGCGTCGGAGAACTACGCGAGCCGCGCGGTCCGCGAAGCGGTCGCCTCGGTGATGACCAACAAGTACGCCGAAGGGTATCCCGGCAAGCGCTACTACGGCGGCTGCGAGTACGTCGACGTCGCCGAGACGCTCGCGATCGAGCGGCTGAAGAAGCTGTTCAACGCCGAGCACGCCAACGTGCAGCCGCACGCCGGCGCGCAGGCGAACATGGCGGTGCTGATGGCGGTGCTGCAGCCGGGCGACACGGTGCTCGGGATGTCGCTCGCGCACGGCGGGCACCTCACGCACGGGACGAAGGTCTCGTTCAGCGGCAAGCTCTACAACGCGGTCGCGTACGGCGTGCGCAAGGACACCGAGCTGATCGACTTCGACCAAGTTCGCGAGCTCGCGCGCGAGCACAAGCCGAAGCTGATCATCGCCGGCGCGAGCGCGTACCCGCGCACGATGGAATACGCGCCGTTCCGCGAGATCGCCGACGAGATCGGCGCCACGTTCCTGGTCGACTTCGCGCACATCGCCGGCCTGGTCGCCGCCGGCCTGCACCCGACGCCGGTCGGGATCGCGGACTTCGTCACTTCGACGACGCACAAGACGCTGCGCGGCCCGCGCGGCGGACTCATCCTGACGACGGCGCAGTACGCGCAGGCGATCGACAAGAGCGTCTTTCCGGGGATCCAGGGCGGCCCGTTCATGCACACGATCGCGGCGAAGGCGGTCGCGTTCGGCGAGGCGCTGCAGCCCGCGTTCAAGCAGTACCAGCAGCAGGTTCTCGTCAACGCGCGCGCGATGGGCGAGGAGCTGCAGCGCGCGGGTGCGCGCCTCGTCGGCGGCGGAACCGACACGCACCTGCTGCTCGTCGACCTCACGCCGAAGAACCTCACCGGCAAAGCGGTCGAGCAATACCTCGACGAGATTCGCATCACCGTCAACAAGAACGCGATTCCGTTCGACCCGCAAAAACCGATGGTCACGAGCGGCATCCGGATCGGAACTCCGGCGATCACGACGCGCGGGATGGGTGAAAGCGAAGCGCGCGAGATCGGCCGCATCATCGGCGAGGCTCTGGGCGACATCGAAACACGCGCGCAGCAGGAG
>DATHLL010000301.1:0-3126 GCA_035488195.1 Candidatus Elarobacter sp.
TGGTCGTGCACGGATACGGCGTCCCGGTCGGCGTGGGCGTCGGAGCGGGCGGGCATTTTCGTTCCAAGTCGCCGTCCGGTCGATCGAAATCGAACCGCCCATTCCGAGTCCGTGGGGACGGTTCCGGATCGAAACGCTCGACGACAACGTTGCATCGAAGATGGTCGCTCTGGTCTCTCGCGGAGCGCCGCGTGACTTTGTCGACATCAAGAACGTTGTCGACGCGAGCTTGATTTCTGTTGCGCGTTGCTGGGAGCTATGGTCCGCGAAAGAACCGGGAGTAGGACTCGATGAGGCACGCGCTCGCGTGCAGACGCACTTGGCGCGTATCGAAGCCCGAATGCCGGTCGAGCGGCTTCCCGTGGACCGCCGGGAGGCCGCCCGCGATCTGCGGAAGTGGTATCGTGAGGTTTTTTGCGCGCCATGATCGATCGCAGCGTGTATCCCGACATTCCGCACGGGGACGAATTCATCGACGAGTACGATCGAGCCGACTATCTGCAGCGTATCTGCTCGGCAATCGATTTCGGTGTGCCTCCCGACTCGGAGACGTTAGCGATGCTGAGCGGTTGGCGCGACGTTTTCGATCGATTCCCCCTTGCCGACTCGCCGGCGTACCACGGTCTACGGGCCCACTTTCGCTGGCCGGCCGTACGGATGGAGCGAAGTCTGCACCCCGCGCCGTGGGAGACGCTCGACGCACTGGAGGGCCGTGACGATCCGTGCCGTGACCGGGTCTGATCTTACTTCCAGGTCGCGTGGTGTTGCCAGCCGGTCGGGTGCATCTTGAGGTATTGGACGATGCGCGGATGCGTCGCGCGGTTGGGACTGCTGCCGTGCGGGAGCGCGTGATGCCAGATCACGAGATCGCCGGCGCGGCCTGAGATCGGGATCGCGCCGAGCGCTTCGAGATCCTGACGGCGCGGGTCGGCCCCGGGCGGGAGTTCGCGCAGCCATGCGTCGATGCGGCGGTGGAAGCCGGGGACGCAGGTGAACGCGCCTTGGTTCTCGGCGACGTCGACGAGATAGAGCATCGCTTGCAGACCGAAGGCGATCGGTGGCTCGAGGCTCGTATCCCAGTGCAGATGCGGGCCCGGGAAGCGCCAGCCGGGGCGCTCGGGCGGGTTGAAGCCGACCTGGTCGACGGTCATCCAGAGATCGCGGCGGTTCCAGAGCTGCGCGAACGCGCGCTGCACGCGCGGCGCGCGGCGGTTCGCCCACAGCGCCGGATGGTTCACCAGCGGCACCCAGATGCTGTGGCCGTGCGCGCCGCCATACCACGTCGCGGGATCGTCGCGGTCCATCCCGAGGTAGTCCCAGATCGCGTCCTCCGCCGCGGCGCAGTTCTCGGGCGGCACCGCGTCATGCAGCACGACATAACCGCGCTCGTCCCAGAACGCCATCTCGGCGTCGCTGAAGACCGGTTCGTCGTCGATCGTCTCGCACGCCACCGCGTCGCCGCGCAGCGCGGCGTTGATCCGCGCGATCCGTTCGGGCTCGATCTCGCCGCCGTTCTGCTCGACGATCCACGCCTCGAAGCGCTCGAACGAAGGCGAGTCCGAAAACAGCATCGTGATCGTCTCGCGCAGGCTGAGGTTCAGCCCGCGGATCAGCGTGTCGTGCTCGACCCACTCCTCCGGCGTATCCGGCTCGCTCAGCGTCCCAGCCCGCCGCGCAAGCGTGCGCGACCACAGCCGGCGGAGATGGAGGACGCCCAGCGAGCCGAGCTCGCCGGCGTCCTGTGTTTCAGCGGTCGTCGCGGTCGCGGCCCTCGTCGCCCGCGACGCGCTGCACCATCTTGTAGACGATCGAGGTCTGGGTTCCGGACTTGAGCGCGTAGTTCGGGTCGTCGTAGCCCCACCAGTCCCAGCACCCTTGCGGGTTGAACGGGACGCTCGCCGATTTCGCGGCGTACGGGTACAGCACGACGACGCCGTTCGTGTCGGCCCATTCGTTTATCCCCGACTCGGTGACGAACTTCGTCCCGATGTCGGCTTGCGTCTGCAGGCAACCGTGGAACGCGACGACGAGCCCGCACGGGCGGCCGTGCTCGCAGCTCTCCGGCACGAAGACGTATCCGTTCGTGTCCATCGAGTTCGCCGGCCCGGCGCCGAACTCGGTCTGGTCGAAGTTGAGCAGATCGCCGCGCAGACGTCCGCCGTTCCGGGGCGCGAGGCGGCCGAAGAACGCCTCCATCCAAACGCGCTCGGAGTCGTACGGCCGCGATCCGGCGCTGCACGCGATCATGAACGGGCTGCCGACCGTTCCGCACGGCAGCTCGCCGTCCGGCGACTCCCAGCCGTGCTCGGCGGGGAACGCGTCGTCGTAGCGCACGACGCGCGCGCCGTAGTGCTGGTACTCCGTCTGCAGGTCGTTCATCTCTTGCTGCTTGACGACGGTGTCCGCCGTCCCGGACCACAGGTAGACCGGCTGACCGCGCAGGTTGCGCTCGTCGTCAATCGTGCCGGCCGCCGACTGCGCGTCGAGATACGCCTCCGACTGCGCCAGCGTGCTCACGTACAGCCCCTGTCCGCCGCAGTCGAACAGCGCCGTGATCACGCTGCCGAGCGCGCAAGAGTACACGCCGCCGGCGTAGATCGCCGCGCCGCGGAACGTCCGCGAGTGCGCGACCTGCATCTGCACGCCGAAGAAACCGCCCGAGGAGATCCCCGCGACGAAGATCTTCTCACGGTCGATCGCGTAGCGCCGCAGCCGCTGCACGCCGCCGGTGCTCGTCACACCCGACGGCGCGCTCGCCGCCGCGGAGACGTCGCGCGCGGCGGACGAGGGCGTCAGCGGCGTCTGGCCCATCGTCCCGGGCGGCAGCGAGGAGACGCTGGTCCCGCCGCCGCCGCATCCCGCGGCGGCGAGGCAGAGCACGAGGACGGCGAAAGGATGCAGACGGCCGAGCTGACGCATGGCGAACCTCCGTCGCCCGCTCTTGGTGCGCCGGGCGCGATCAAACCTGCCGGAGCGCTACGGGTTCCCGCTCCCGCCCGCGGCGCCGAAGACCTGACCGGTCGAATAGCTCGACTCCGCGGATGCGAGCACGACGTAGACCGGTGCGAGCTCGGCGGGCTGCCCGGCGCGCCCGTACGGCGTCTGCGCGCCGAACTGCGGCAGCTC
>DATHLL010000302.1:0-6546 GCA_035488195.1 Candidatus Elarobacter sp.
CCTCGCTCAACGCGTACGCCGAGTGCAAGCGCAAGTGGTGGTTCCGCTACGCCTGCGCGGCGGTCGAGGACCGCGGCTCCTCGGCGTCGTTCTACGGGATCGCGTTCCACGCAGCGCTCGAGGAGTTCCACCACACGCACACGCGCTTCGCGGACGGCGACGGCGAGGCGCTGGCGTCGGTACTCGACTATTGCGTCGTGACCGCGTTCGACCGGCACCGGACGCGCTTCGACGCGCCGGTGGAGTTCGAGCTGCAGAAGCGCCGCGCGCGGCGCACCGCGAAGAAGTATCTCGCCTGGCTGCTCGAGCGCGCGCGCCGCGCGCCGTTCGAGGTGATCGGCTGCGAGACGCAGGCCGACGTCGAGCTCGGCGGGCACCGCTTCGTCGGCTACATCGACCGGCTCGACCGCGACGAGCGCACCGGCACGGTGACGGTCGTCGACTACAAGACCGGCTCGATCGCGACCAGCGCCGAGGAGTATCTCGCCGAGGTGCGCGCGTTTCGCGAGTTCCAGCTCCCGTTCTACTACTGGGCGCGCACCGCGGCGGGCGACACCGTGACGCGGCTCGCGCTGGTCCCGCTGAAGGACGCGCTGCTCGACGTTGCGCCGGTCGAGCTTGAAGTGGTGCTGCACCCGCGCAACGGCGGCGAATCGCGCGGTTGGCGCGGCCGGGGCGCCACCGGCGAGATCGCCGTCGCCGAGCTCGAGCGCGCGCGCGAGCGGATGATCGCGCTCGCATCCGAGCTGTCGTCGGGAACGCTGCAGTCGTTCCCGGCGACGGACGATCCGGACGCGTGCCGGTACTGCGCGTACGCGGAAGCATGCCGCGAGCGGCCGGCGGTCCGGGAAGAACGGTTCGGCCGCTAGCGCGCCTGGCGAGCGCGTGTATCCACCGTCTGCACCGAGTCCACCGATCGGCCCGCCGCCGCGGGCTCGGATCGCCGTCCCGGCGAAGCTCGCGATGATGTTCTTGGCGCACCCGGCAACGGCGGGTCCGGGCCGTTGATCGCCGTGCTCGCGCTCGAGCGCGCGCTCGTGCTTCCCGCGGAGCACGGGCTGCTGGCGTTCACCGGTCCGCCGACGAGCGGGAAGACCGCGGCGCTGGTCCGCCGGTTCGCGGCGCTCGCCGCCGCGGAGCCGGCGCTCGCGGACGCGGCGATCGTCACCGCGGCGCGCGAGGACGGTGCGCGCGCGCTCGCCGCGCGCATCGCGGGCGCGACGGGGATCGCGGTGCGCGGCGCGACGCTCGACGGGCTCGCGCTCGAGCTGCTCCGCGCGCACCCCCTCGAAAGCGGGCTCCCGCTCGACCTCGAGCTGATCGATCCGCTCGAAGCGGAGGAGATCTTCGAGCGCGCGGCCGCGCCGCTGTTCTCGGCCGAGTGGAGCGACTGGCTCGGGCCGGACGTCGATCCGGAGATCGCCGGGCTGCGGACGCCCGCGCGCTTCGCCGACGCGGCGCTGCGTCTGATCCGCAAGCTGCGCGACGCCGGGATCGACGACGCGGCGTTCCTTGCGACGGTGCAGCGCGGCGCGACGGCGTTCTACGCGAACCCGCCGAACCTCGCCTCGCCGGCGCTGCTGGCCGCGACGAAGGACGAGCACCGCGCCTCGCTCGCGGTCGACCCCTCGGAGCTCGACCGGCAGCGGCGGCGCGAGCTCGACCTCGCGAAGATCCTCGCGCGCCTGTACCGCGCGTACGTCGACGAGCTCGTGAAGCACGGCTGCTTGACGCCCGCCGACGCGCTCGCCGAGGCGACGCGGCTGCTCGAGACGCACCCCGCGATCGCGCGCGGGCTGCGGCGCCGGCTGCGCGTCGCGTTCGTCGACGACGCGCACGACCTCCCGGCCGCCGCGCTGCGGTTCCTGCGCGCGCTCTTCGGCGACGCGCTCGACGGCGTCGCCGTCGCGGGCGATCCCGACCTCGCGACCCAGACGTTCGCGGGCGCGCGTCCCGAGCGCATCTTCGGCCGCGCGAAGACGACCGTCGCGCTCGGTCCGGGCACGCTTCATCCGCAGATCGCCGCGCTCGCGCGCGGGATCGTCGACGCCGACCCGGCGCGGCCGGTTCCGCCGGGCGACGCGGTGCGCGTGCTGCGCGCCGGCGATCGCGCCGCCGAAGCGATGCTGATCGCGGAGCGCGTCGAGGCGCTGCTGCGCGCGGGGACGCCGGCGGGACGGATCGCGATCGTGCACCGCACGCTGCGCACGCTCGCGACGTACGAAGATGCGCTGCTGGCGCGCGACGTGCCGGTCGCGCTCGCCGGCGATCCGGCGCTGTTCGAGCGCCACGACGTGCTCGACGCGCTGGCGCTGCTGTGGTCGGCGGCCGATCCGTTCCGGCACGCATGGCTGCTGCGCGCGCTGCAGACGCCGATGCTGCGGCTCTCCGACGCGTCGGTCGCGGTGCTGTGCGGCGAGCCGGCGAGCCCGCAGCCCGCGCTCTTCGCGATCCCCGAGGCCGAGCCGGACGGCGAGCGCCGCTGGGACCGCAAGCGCGATCTGCGGCTCGCCACGAACGTGCTGCGCGGTGAACGTGACGCCGACCTGACGCCGCTCGCGCGCGAGCGCATCACCGCGTTCCGCGCGCGGCGCGCGCGCTGGACCGCCTGGCTGCGCGCGACCGACGTCGCGACCGCCGCTCGCGCGATCGTCGGCGACGGCGGCCTGCTGCTCCCGCGCCGCGGCGAGACTGCGGCGCGCGCGCGGCTGCGCGCGACGCTGGTGGAGCGCGTCCTCGCGCTGATCGCGTCGTACGCCGAGCGGCACCCGTTCGCGAGCCTCGCGGACGTGCTCGCGCACTGCGAGCGGCTCGCGGCCGCCGAGCAAGGACCTGAGCTGGTCGACGAGCGCGACGATGCCGTCGCCGTCGCGTCGGCCGAACGGATCCTCGCGCGCCGCTTCGACCACGTCTTCGTCATCGACGCGCGGGCGGGCTCGTTCCCACCGTACTACGTGCCGGACGCGTTCCTGTTCAGCACGACGTACGGGATGATCCCGAAGGACTGCGCCGGCGACGCGGTCGCCGCGCGCACGGCGAAGTTCACCTGGTACGAGCACCACGCGAAGCCGCGTGCCGCGTACGTTCGCGAGCAGCGCCGCCTCTTCGCCGCCGCGCTCTGCCGTGCCGACCTTACCGTGACGATCTCCGCGAGCGGCAAGCCGACCCGCGGCATCGCCGCCCCCGAGCTCGCCGCCGAAGCCGCCGCACTCCTGACCAACGCGCGCTGAAGCGCGCGGGCGCTACGGAAGAAACGACGAGACCGCGATCGCGTCCTCGGGGAATGCGCGGGGAGCGAGCGTCTCGTCCCGTCTCGCGATGCGATGGCCGGCATAGCCTTCATCGTTCGGTTCCGTGAAGACGTCGACGTGACCGTGGACGAGATCGACGATCCAGTACTCCGGAATTCCGGCGCGAGCGTATGCGCGGAGCTTCCGTCCGCGGTCGTAACGAAGCGTCGAATCCGAAATTTCCACCAGCAAGAGCACATCGTCCGGGACAGGAAGCGCGTCGCGGTATCCGTCTTCGCGGAGACGGACCACGGCGAAATCCGGTTGGGGCTCCGAGACATCGCTCAGCCGTAGCGCGTTTCCGGGCCGAACGTATGCGCGACCCGCGAAGCGGAGTACGAGCGTCTCGTTGAGACCCGTGACCGATGATCCGTGGCCGGGACCTTCGGGCGGCATCGCGATCAACTGCCCATCGAGGAGCTCGACCGGCTCTCGTTCGTACAAGATCCCGGCTTCGAGCATGCGATGGTATTCGTCGACCGTGATGGGCCGAATCGCGTACGGAGCTTCGTCCGCCGCCGGGGCCGGTGGTGCTTCTGCTGTAACTGCCATCTCACTCATCGGAGTCTGCGGCCTCACCGATTGCCGCTTCGTGTCGGCCATATTGCCGTCCCGTGTTGCTCGCGCCGACGTTCCGGCCAAGCCGTTCCGGCACGCATCCGGCGTCTTGACGAACATTTCACCTCTCTCTCACGCGGCGTCGGGGCGCCGGTGTGACGACGGCGAATCTCAGGACGTTCGGAGGGTATCGTGCAGCCGCCCAAGATCGACACGTCGACCGATCCGCAGGTCGGATTCCGCCCGCCGGGGGCGTTGGATCCCGGGGCGCTCGAGCCGTACGCCGGCCGCTTCGGGACGCGCCATGCCGCGCATCTGCTGCGGCGGGCCGGGTTCGGCGGCTCGGAGGCCGACGTCGCGCGGCTCGCCGCGCTCGGGATGGGCGGCGCGGTCGACTCGCTGCTCCACCCGTCCGGGCCGGACGCGGACTTCCCCGCGTACCCGGAGACCGCGCTGCTCTACGACCGCGTGAAGGCGCGCCAGACGGCGCAGCTCTGGTGGCTCGACCGGATGCTGCGCACCGACCGGCCGCTGATCGAGAAGATGACGCTGTTCTGGCACGGCCACTTCGCGACGTCGGTGCAGAAAGTCCAACCGGCGCTGATGGTGCAGCAGATCGACCTGTTCCGCACGCTCGGTCTCGGGCGGTTCCCGGCGCTGCTCTCGGCCGTGACGCGCGATCCGGCGATGCTCGTCTGGCTCGACAACCGCGCCAACGCGAAGGCGCATCCGAACGAGAACTACGCGCGCGAGGTGATGGAGCTCTTTGCGCTGGGGCTCGGCAACTACACCGAGGACGACGTCAAGGAGGCGGCGCGCGCGTTCACCGGCTGGACGCTCGACAAGAACCAGCAGGCGGCGTTCGTCGCCGCGCGCCACGACGACGGGCCGAAGACGGTCCTCGGCAAGACCGGGACGTTCGGCGCCGACGACGTCGTCGCGGTCATCGTCGCGCAGCCCGTCCACCAGCGCTTCATCGCGCGCAAGCTGCTCGAGTTCTTCGTCTACAGCGATCCCGAGCCGGAGCTGATCGAAGCGGCCGCGCGCGTCTACGCGCTCTCCGGGTTCGACGTCGCGCGCACGGTCGGGACGATCCTGCGCTCGAACGTCTTCTACTCCGCGCGCGCGTACCGCGCGCTGCCGAAGTCGCCGGTCGAGCTCGCGATCGGAACGCTGCGCTACGCCGGCGTGCAGACGGTCCCGCCGAACCTGATCTACCAGCTCGCGCGGATGGGCCAGGAGCCGCTGAACCCGCCGAGCGTGAAAGGCTGGGACGGCGGACCGGCGTGGATCAACACCTCGACGCTGCTGGCGCGGTTCAACTTCGTCAACGCGCTGATCGCGCAGACCGCGCCCGCGAAGAACGGGGTGCCCGCGGTCGCCGCGCCGAACTTCGCGCCCGACGCGATCGTGCGCCGCTGCGGGATGGACGCCGCGAAGGTGGCGGCCGCGATCGTCGGCGGCGCGGTGCAGGACGACGTCACCTCGGACGTGCGCGCGACGCTGGTCGCGTACCTCGACTCGCGCACGCCGGCCGCGAGCGCGCAGAACCCGCTCCCGTTCGGCCCCGAGAACTACCAGGACAAGATCCGCGGCGCGCTCGCGCTGACGCTCAATCTCCCCGTGAACCAGCTCAACTGAGGCAGCGATGAAGAGACAGCATTTCGTCGGTTCCGCGCTCTCCGTCGCCTTTCTCGGCGGCACGGGTGCGAGCGCGCTCGCACAAGTCGCCGGCGGCGCCTCGCCGCTGCCCGCGTTCGGGACGAGCGTCGACCCGGACAACGTGCTGGTCGTCGTGCAGATGGGCGGCGGGAACGACGGGCTCAACACCGTCGTGCCGTGGAGCGACGACGCGTACCACCGCGTCCGTCCGGCGATCCGCATCGCCGATGCGCAGGTGCTGAAGCTCGACGACCGCATCGGACTGAACCCCGCGCTCAAAGGGCTGAACGAGCTCTACCGGCAGGGCCGCGTCGCGCTGGTGCAAGGCGTCGGGTATCCGAATCCCAACCGCTCGCACTTCGAGGCGACGCAGATCTGGGAGACCGCCTCGCCGGAGAGGCCGCAGCAGTACGGCTGGCTCGGCCGCTATCTCGACAAGCGCTTCTCCGGGCGCGCGAAGCCGGCGTCGATGTTCGAGGCGGTCGCGCTCGGCGACACGCTTCCGGCCGCGCTGGTCGCCTCGCACGTCGAAGTCCCGGCGATCGGCGCGCTCAACGCGTTCGGTTACAACACGGGCCGCGATCTCGCCTCGAAGCAGAGCGCCGGCGTCTTGTACGACGGCGCGAAGCCCGGGCAATCGCCGTATCTCGCGATGATCGCGCAGACCGCGCGCGACGCGTATCACGGCGGCGACGTCCTGCGCAAGCAGACCGCGGAGTTCACCAGCAAGGCGACGTACGCGACCAATCCCTTCGCGCAGCAGCTCGCGCTCGCGGCGAAGCTGATCGGCTCGAGCGCCGGCGCGAAGATCGTCTTCGTCTCGATCGGCTCGTTCGACACGCACGCCGGCCAGCGCGCGCAGCAGGACCGTCTCCTCGGCTATCTCGGCGACGGGCTGCTCTCGTTCTACACCGATCTCGCGGCGCACGGCCTCGACAAGAAGGTGCTGACGATGACGTTCAGCGAGTTCGGCCGCCGCGTCGCGCAGAACGCCTCGAACGGCACCGACCACGGCACCGCGATGCCGCTCTTCGTG
>DATHLL010000303.1:0-2802 GCA_035488195.1 Candidatus Elarobacter sp.
CATCCCGGTCGCGCCGCTCGACATCCTCGCGCAGCAGATCGTGGCCGCCTGCGCGACGCGCGACTGGAAGGCCGACGAACTGTACGCGCTGGTTTGTCGGGCCTACCCCTATCGCGCGCTGCCGCGCGATGATTTCGACGAGGTCGCCTCGATGCTCGCCGACGGCATCGCGACGGCCCGGGGCCGCAGCGGAACGTTCCTGCACTACGATCGCGTCAACGATAAACTCCGAGCGCGCCGCGGCGCACGTCTGGCGGCGATCACCAGCGGCGGCGCCATACCGGATACCGCCGCCTACACCGTCATACTCGAGCCCGAAGGGCACGCAATCGGCACGTTGGACGAAGATTTTGCAGTCGAGAGCATGGCCGGCGACATCTTTTTGCTCGGCACGACTTCGTGGATGATCCGCCGCGTCGAGTCGGGCGTGGTGCGCGTGCAGGACGCGCAGGGCGCGCCGCCCTCGATCCCGTTCTGGAACGGCGAAGGGCTCGGCCGCACGATCGAGCTCTCGCACGAAGTCTCGGCGGTGCGCGCGGCGATCGACGCGCGCGACGACGCCGCCGCCAGCGAGTGGCTGATCCGCGAGTGCGGCGTCGACCGCGCCGGCGCCGAGCAGTGCGTCGCGTACGTGCGCAACGGCAAGGCGGTCCTCGGCGCCGTCCCGACCGGCGAGCTGCTCGTCGCCGAGCGGTTCTTCGACGAAGCCGGCGGGATGCAGCTCATCCTGCACACGCCGTTCGGCGCGCGCATCAACCGCGCGTGGGGGCTCGCGCTGCGGAAGAAGTTCTGCCGCTCGTTCAACCTCGAGCTGCAGGCCGCGGCGACCGACAACGGGATCGTCCTCTCGCTGAGCGACCAGCACGCGTTCCCGCTCGAGATCGTCTTCGAGTACGTGAAGTCGGTGAGCGTCGAGCAGACGCTCACGCAGGCGCTGCTGACTGCGCCGATGTTCGGCGCGCGCTGGCGCTGGAACGCGACCCGCGCGCTGGCGATCCTCCGCCAGCGCGGCGGCAAGCGCGTCCCCCCGCAGCTCCAGCGGATGCGCGCCGACGATCTGCTCGCCGCGTGCTTCCCGGACGCCGCCGCGTGCCCGGAGAACCTGACCGGCCCGATCCGCGTCCCCGATCACGTGCTCGTCCGCGAGACGATCGCGAACTGCCTGCGCGAGGCGATGGACCTCGACGGATTGATCGCGGTGCTGCGGCGGCTCGAAGCCGGCGAGATCCGCACGCACGCGGTCGACACGCCGGAACCCTCGCCGTTCTGCCACGAGATCCTCAACGCGAACCCGTACGCCTACCTCGACGACGCGCCGCTCGAGGAGCGCCGCACGCGCGCGATCACGCTGCGCCGCACCATCCGCACCGAGGTCGACGGCGCCGGCATCCTCGATCCCGCCGCGATCGCCGAGGTGACCGAGTCGGTGTGGCCGGTCGTCCGCGACGCCGACGAGTTGCACGACGCGCTCGGCACGCTGATCGTGCTGCCGCCGGTCGACGCCTGGAGCGCGTGGTACGACGAGCTGGTCGCGCAGCGCCGTGCGACGACGCTCGTGCACGGCACCGCGGGCGTGCGCTTCTGGACGTGCGCCGAGCGCCTCGACGTCGCTCGGCTGGCGTATCCGGATGCCACGGTCGAACCGACGATCGCATCCGTCCCGCCGGCGCAGCCGCTGCCCGAACGGAGCGAGGACGCGTTCGCCGAGATCCTGCGCGGCTGGCTCGAATCGTCGGGCCCCGTCACCGTCGCCGAGCTCGCGGAGCGCTTCGCCGTGACGACCGAGACGGTCGACACGGCGCTGCTGCGGCTCGAGGTCGACGGACAGGTGCTGCGCGGCCGGTTCCGCGGCGGGGAGGACGAGGAATGGTGCAACCGCCGCGTCCTCGCGCGCATCCACCGCCTCACGCTCGGACAGCTCCGGCGCGAGATCGAGCCGGTCAGCACCGCGGAGTACGTGCGGTTCCTCTACCGCTGGCAGCACGTCACGCCGGCGTCGCGGCTGCACGGAATCGACGGCACGCTTCAGATCATCAAGCAGCTCGAGGGCTACGAGATCCCGGCCGCCGCGTGGGAAGCCTCGATCCTGCCCGCGCGGGTCGCGCGCTACAAGCGCGAGTACCTCGACCAGCTCTGCTATTCCGGCGAGGTGATGTGGGGCCGGCTCTCGCCGCACCCCGCGCTCTCACAGGACGAGGACGCGGAACGCAAACGCCGCATCCGCCCGACGAAGCTCGCGCCGATCGCGCTCTTCAAGCGCGAGGACGCGGAGTCGCTGATCGTTACGCGCGACGGCGAGCAGAACGCCGCGCTCTCGCACGCGGCGCACGAGGTGCTCGACGAGATCCGCCGCCGCGGCGCCCCGTTCTTCGCCGACATCGTCCGCGGCACGAAACGCCTCCCGAGCGAAGTCGAAGAAGCGCTCTGGCAGCTGGTCGCCGCGGGGCTGGTCACCGCCGACGGCTTCGACGCGCTCCGCTCGCTGATCGACGCGAAGCGCCGCCTCGGCGAGAAGGGCTTGCGCGCGCGGCCACGCTCGTCGAGCGGCCGCTGGACGCTGCTGACCTCCGAGACGGAGCGCATCGAACCCGAGTCGTTCGCGCGCCGGCTGCTCGAGCGCTGGGGCGTCGTGTTCCGCGACGTCGCGATCCGCGAGACGCTCACGCCGCCGTGGCGCGAGGTCCTCGCCGCGCTGCGCCGCATGGAAGCGCGCGGCGAGATCCGCGGCGGCCGCTTCATCCACGGCTACGTCGGCGAACAGTTCGCGCTCCCGGAAGCGATCGAAGCACTCCGCGCCGCCCG
>DATHLL010000304.1:0-3697 GCA_035488195.1 Candidatus Elarobacter sp.
GATCCCGGTCCCGGCGACGATCTGGTCGACGGCGAGCCGCGTCGCGGCGAAGGCGAGGATCGCCGCCAGCAGCATCCCCGCGACGACGCCCGCGAGCGCGCCGATCACGGGGTTCCCCGTAGCGCCGCTGACCGCGACCGAGGTGAACGCGCCCGCGATGAGGATCCCCTCGAGCCCGATGTTCACCACACCGGAGCGCTCGCTCAGCACGCCGCCGAGCGCGGCGTAGATCAGCGGCGTCGCCTTGATCAGCGTCAGCCCGAGGATCGCGGCGATCGCCGCGGTCGTCCCGTTCACGCCGACCTCATCGTCGCGATCACGCGCCGCCCCGCGAGCGCGACGATCACGAGCCCGATGATCAGCGAGACGACCTCGCGCGGAACTTGCGCCTCGGTCTGCATCCCGATCGCGCCGCTGAACAGGATCCCGAACGCGAGCGAGGCGACGATGATCCACAGCGGCTCGAGGTTGCCGACCAGCGCGACGGCGATCGCGATGAAGCCGTAGCCGGGCGAGAGCCCGGTGTTGAAGCGGTGCAGCACGCCCGCGACGATCGTCGCGCCGCCGAGCCCCGCGATCGCGCCGGAGAGCGTCATCGCGACCAGCGCGGTGCGGCCGAGGTCGATCCCGGCGCGCTTCGCGGCCTCCGGCGCGTCGCCCGCCGCGCGCAGCTCGTAGCCGAACACCGTCCGCTGCAAGACCCAGTGCAGCACCAGCGCGACGACGATCGCGATCACGAACGCCCACGTCAGCCGCGTGTCGGAGAGCAGGTCGGGGAGCTGCGCCGCCTTCGGCAGCGGTCCGGTCTCGGAGGCGCCCGCGTTCCCTTGCTGCATCGGACCGGTCACGAGATACGTCGTGAGCAGCACCGCGATCACGTTGAGCATCAGCGTCGAGATCACTTCGTTCGCGCCGAACCGCGCGCGCAGCACGCCGGGGATCGCGCCCCACAGCCCGCCGCCGACGACGCCCGCGAGCAAGACCATCGGCACCGCGAGATAGCCGGCGACCGGGAACTGCGCGCCGAGCCAGCCGGCGAGGAACCCGCCGATCACGAGCTGGCCTTCCGCGCCGATGTTGAAGAGCCCGGCGCGGAACGCGACCGCGATCCCGAGCGCGGGGAAGAGCAGGTTCGTCGTCTGCACCAGCGTCTCGGCGATCTCGCCGCGCGTCCCGAACGCGCCGTCGAAGAGCGCCGCGAACCCGTCGACCGGCGAGACGTGCGCGAGCAGCATCGCGATCGAGCCGACGCCGAACACCAGCACGATCACGACCGCGACGTCGCGGAACGCGCGCGTGCGCACGAACGCGCCGGCGCTCACGCGTGCCCCGCCATCAGCGCGCCGATCCGCCCGCGGTCGAGGTTCGCGCGGTCGAACGCGCCGGCGAACGCGCCGTTCGCGAGCACCAGGATGCGGTCGGCGACCGCGAAGATCTCGTCGAGCTCGAACGAGATCAGCAGCACGCCGGCGCCCGCGTTGCGCGCCTCGATCAGCCGCGACTGCACCAGCGCCGCCGCGCCGATGTCGATCCCGCGCGTCGGCTGGTACGCGACGACGAGCTTCGGATCGCTCGCGAGCGTGCGGCCGACGACGATCTTCTGCTGGTTCCCGCCGGAGAGCGCGCCCGCGATCGCGTCCGGGTTCGGCGGGCGCACGTCGAAGCGCTCGATCACCTCGCGGGCCGCGTCGCCGAACTGCGCCATCGGCAGACGGCGCTGGCGTCCGAGCGCGACGTTGTCGCGCACGTTCCAGCTCAGCACGAGCGCCTCGTGACGCCGGTCCTGCGGGATCACGCGGATCCCGCGCGCGATGCGCGCGGCCGGCGTGTCGTTCGCGCGCAGCGGCTCGCCGGCGAAGGTCATCTCGCCGGTGAACGGGACGACGCCGGCGATCGCGTCGGCGAGCGCGGACTGCCCGTTCCCCTCGATCCCGGCGACGCCGACGATCTCGCCGGCGCGCACCTCGAACGAGGCGTCCCGCAGCTCGCTCGTCGCCGCGCGCGCCGAGACGCCGCGCAGCGCGAGCAGCGGCGCGACCGTCGTGCTCGCGCGCGCCGCGAGCGCGGGAACCTCCCCGCCGACCATCTCGCGCGCGATCTGCTCGGCGCTCGTCTCACCGGTCACGTGCGAAGCGACGACGCGCCCCGCGCGCATCACCGTCACGCGCTGCGAGTACGCGATCACCTCGGCGAGCTTGTGCGTGACGACCAAGATCGCCGTCCCGCGCTCCGCGAGGTCCTGGACGGTGGTGAAGAACGAGGCGATCTCGCCGGGCGCGAGCGCGGCGGTCGGTTCGTCGAGCAGCAGCACGCTCGGCTCGCGGTCGAGTTCGCGCAGCAGTTCGACGCGCTGCTTGATCCCGATCGGGAGCGTCTCGACGCGCGCGTCGGGATCGACCTCGAGCCCGTAGCGCGCCGCCAGCTCGCGCACCCGCGCGCGCGCCGCCGCGACGTCGATCGACCAGCCGCGCCGCGGCTCGCGGTTCAGCAGCACGTTCTCCCAGACGCACAGCCGCTCGATCAGCTTGAAGTGCTGGTGCACGAGCCCGACGACGCCGTCGGAGGCGACGCTGCCCTCGTCGGCGTGGACCGCGCCGTACGCGATCGCCGCGAGCGTCGACTTCCCGGCACCGTTCTCGCCGACCAGCGCGTGGATCTCGCCGGGACTCAGCTCCAGGTCGACGCCGTCGACGGCCTGCACGGCGCCGAAGCGCTTGCGCACGCCGCGCAGCGTCAGAGCGGGATGCGTTTGAACGATGCCAGTTCCTCCCGCGTGGACGGTGCGACGATGCGGCCCGCGACGATCGCCGCCTTCAGCTTCTCGAGCACGGCGGTCTTCTGCGGCGTCACGACGCTCTTGGTGTACCGGAAATCGGTCAGCGAGACGCCGCCTTCCTTCAGCCCGAGCGTCAGGTGCACCGGGCGCGGCTGGTGCGCGGCGGCTTTCTGCGCGACGCGGAAGACGCCGATGTCGACGCGCTTCACCATGCTGGTGAGGATCTTCCCGGGGGCGAGCGCGTCCTGGTCGGAGTCGACGCCGATCACGAACGCGCCGTCGCGCGACTTCACCTGGTCGATCGCGCCGAGCCCGGCCTTGCCGGCCGCGACGTAGATGATGTCGGCGCCCTGCGAGAACTGCACGCCGGCCAGCTCTTTCCCCGAGGCGACGTCCTCGAACGAGCCGACGTACTTCACCAGCACCTTCACCGACGGGTCGATCTCGCGCGCGCCGGCCGCGAATCCCGCCTCGAATTTGCGCAGCAGCGGGATGTCGATCCCGCCGAGGAACGCGATCGTCTTGGTCTTCGTCGTCATCGCGGCGAGCGCGCCGGCGAGAAACGAGCCCTCTTCTTCCTTGAACGTCACCGAGGTGACGTTCGGCTCGGGGACGACCGCGTCGATGATCGAGAAGTGCCGCTTCGGATAGCGCTCCGCGACCTCGGTCACGTCGCGCGCCATCAGAAACCCGATCGCGAAGATCTCCTCGAACTCTTTGTTCGCGAGGACCGTCATGTTGATCTGGTAGTCCGCGGCCGACCGCGACTGCAGCACGGTGGTGTCGACGTGCAGCTCGTTCTTCGCGCGGACGAGCCCCGCGTACGCGGAGTCGTTGAACGAGCGGTCGCCGAGCCCGCCGACGTCGGTCACCATCCCGATGCGCACGGCGCCGGACGCCGCTTGGCGCGAGGTGCACCCG
>DATHLL010000305.1:0-3471 GCA_035488195.1 Candidatus Elarobacter sp.
GGGCACCCCGACCGACGTGCTCGCCGACGAGCACGGCATCCGAGAGATGCCCGCAAACCGCGTCGACAAGGATCTGCGCGGCACCGGCGACCTGCTTGCCGTGACGATCGCAACCTGCTTAGCGCGCGGCGCGCGACTTTCAGAAGCCGTGGAACACGCACGCCGCCGCGTTCACGAAGCGATCGCCTGCGGCGTCCCCTTCGCGGGAACGCGCGTCGCAAATTTCACAAGCGGCTGAATTGCGAAGACCGCCGCCACGCAAAAGCGTGACGGCGGTCTTCATCCACCCCGGGGGCGTCAGCGATACGATCGATGCGACTGGAAGCAGTCGCGGCAATACACCGGTTTGTCGCCGCGCGGCTGGAACGGCACTTCCGCCTGCTGCCCGCAACTGCTGCACGTCACGCTGTACATCTCGCGCGCGCCGCCGCCGCCACCACCGCCGTATCCGCGGTCGCCGCCGTACCCGCCGCCGGCGCTGCCCCCGTTCGCCTGCCGCGCATTCTTCCGCGCGGTGCGGCAATCGGGACACCGGTTCGGCTTGTTCTGGAATCCTTTGGTGGCGAAAAATTGCTGTTCGCCTGAGCTGAAGACGAACTCCGTGCCGCAATCGGTGCACGTCAGCCGTTCATCGGTATACAATCGAGTCGAGCTCCTACGGGTGGCCTGGTTTCGACTCGCTGAGTACCTGGGTGTGGGTGAGCCACGGAGACGGACCGCGCGGGAATCGAGAACCGGTCGATGTATGCGTGGATACTACCACGGTCGCACCTGCCACGCAATTGTGCGATAGCGAAAGGTTTTCCGGGCCCGATACGCGCCGGTCGCGCCGTCGCGGTACCCGTCGCGAAAGACGCCTTCGAGCACGAACCCTTCGCGCTCGTAGAGCGCGCGCGCCGGCGCGTTGTCGGCGGTGACCTCGAGATAGACCTTGTGCGCGCCGAGATCCTCGAACGCGCGTGCGGTCATGCGGCGCAGCGCCCACGTCCCGATCCCGCGCCCGGGCGCGATCGCGATGAGCCGGCTCAGCTCGACGAGCCATCCGCCGCCCTGCACCATCAGCGCCCAGAACCCGACCGGCGTCCCGCCGGCATCGAGGATGATCCGCCGCTCGCGATCGGCTTCGTTCACGGTCGCGCGCACTTGCTCTTCGGTCGGCGCGTGCACGTGCGCGCGCGCATGCGGCGCCGCGTGCAGCGCCACGACGAACGGCGCGTCGTCCGCGATCAGCAGCCGGTCGGAGTACGGTGCTCGCGGTCCCATTTCTCGCGCGCCTCCCCCTGGAAATAGACGAAGTCCGGCTTCCCGAACCACGCGCAGGCTTCGGGACAGTAGCGCTCGAGCCGTTCGCCCGGCTCCAACAGCTCGAACTCGAAGAACTCCCGGACGATGCCCTGCGATTCGCCGCATGCGCGTTTCCACCGCATATCGCCAAGGATGCGGACGCCCGTGTACGCATCTTCCGCCACCGCGATCTCGAGCAGAAACGCTTGCGGCGGAACCGCGCCGTCCCCGTGCGGATACGGGTCTACGAGATCGACGACCGTCTTACCGATGAGATCCGGTCGGGTCGTCGGCGGTGATGTGAGCATCCCGGTTACCTCCACGTGCGGTGTCGAAGGCGGTCGTGATGCGGTCGTCGAGCTTGGCGATCCTGCGCTCCATGCGCCCTTGGAAACGTGCAATGGCCGTTTTGGTCTCGTCGAACCGGCGGTCTACCGTCACTTCGACGTGCTGGAGCCGTTCGTGCAGTGCCACGAAGACCTGATCGAGTGTCATGCGTCCCATGCCGCAAGTATCGCCGAGCGGCATGACGGGAGCGTGACCCGAATGTTACGCGGGTGTGTACTTCGGCAATGCTTCGCGGAGCTGCGCGAGCGCCCAGGCGATGTCGTCGAGCGAGGCCGCGTACGAGAAGCGCAGATAGCCTTTGCCGGCGGCGCCGAAGCTCGAGCCGCCGAGGCACGCGACGCCGGCGTGCTCGAGGAGCCATGCGGCGAGGTGCTTGTCGTCGCTCGTGATCTTCGAGACGTTGGGAAACGCGTAGAACGCGCCCTCGGGGAGCGTGCACGAGACGTTCGGGATCGCGTTCAGCCCCGAGACGATCGCGTCGCGGCGCTCGCGGAAGGTCGCGTTCATCTGCTGCACCGGACGGTCGTCGCCGGTGAGCGCCGCGATCCCCGCGCGCTGCACGAACGTCGCGACGCACGAGAACGTGTTGTTGTTGAACAGCGTGACGGTCTCGGCGATCTCCTTCGGCGCGATGCAGTAGCCGAGCCGCCAGCCGGTCATCGCGTACGCCTTCGAGAAGCCGTCGACGACGATCGTGCGCTCGCGCATCCCGTCGAGCTGCGTGATCGACTCGAACGTCGGGCCGTACGTGTTGCGCGAGTAGATCTCGTCGGAGATCACGAGGAAGCCGTGGCGCAGCGCGAGCTCGGCGATCGTCTCCAGGTCCTCGCGCGTGAGGACGCCGCCGGTCGGGTTGTGCGGCGAGTTGATGACGACGGCTTTCGTCTTCGGGGTGATCCGCGCGGCCAGCTCGTCGAGGTCGAGCCGCCAGTTGCGGGACTCGAGCAGCGGGACCGGGATCGCCTTCGCCTCCAGGTAGCCGGCCGCCGAGGCGTACGCGGGGTAGGCCGGATCGGCGTAGATCAGCTCGTCGCCGGGGTCGAGGAGCGCCGAGAGCAGGTTCCAGATGATCGGCTTCGCGCCGGCGCCGACGACGACGTTCTCGCGCGCGAAGGGCCGGTCGAGGCCGCGGAACGAGCCGGCGTACGCGGCGATCGCGTCACGGAGCTCGGGGATTCCGGCCGATGGAGTGTAGTGGGAGTAGTTCTCCCGGATCGCCTGGATGCCGGCTTCCTTGATGTGCTCGGGGGTGTCGAAATCCGGCTCGCCGATCTCCATGTGGACCACGCGGCGCCCCGTCGCCTCGATCGCTTTCGCGCGGGCCAGGACCGCGAAGGCGCTCTCGGAGCCGATGCGGGACACGGCGGAGCAGAGGTAATCGGCGTGGTGGGCGATCGTCGTCATCGTCAAACCTGCAAGCGAGGTCGGCGACGCGGAATCGCCGAACGGGGGCGGAACCAATGCGGACCCTGACGGAAGTTTTCGCGCCGGGCGCGCCGTCGTTACCCGAAGGGCTACGAACGCTCGTCGTTTCTCCCGACCGTTCGGTCGAACCTGGGACGACCGTCCGTGCAACGTTCGCATTCTACAACTTCGGCGGCGCCGCGGCGACGGGGCTGCGGGTCCGCTTCAACTTGCCCGAGGGGCTCCGCTACGTCCCGGGCAGCGCGCGCGTCGACGACCGCCCGCTCGACGACGCCCGCGGCGAGACCAGCCTGCTCGCGCCGAACGGCGCCGACGTCGGCGAGGTCCCGCCCGGGGTCGAGCGGCGGATCGGGATCGCCTACGTCGTCGCGCCGACGATCGAGAACGGTGCGGTGCTCGAAGTGCAGGCGGCGC
>DATHLL010000306.1:0-4297 GCA_035488195.1 Candidatus Elarobacter sp.
GGGCACGAAGTGCATCATGCTCGGGTACCTGGGCGATCCCGAGACGATGCCGCCGAATGCCTGAGACGACGACGGCCGGCGCCGGGCTCGACGCCGCGGTGCGCTCGCGCATCCTCGGTCTCACGATCCGCGGCGCGTCGCTCGCCAACGTGCTGCGGCTCCTCGCCGACGAGACACCGCTCTCGCCGCCGCTCGAGTCGGCGGTCGCGGCGGAGTACGAGCGCGTCGCGACCGTCCTGATCGACCGCGACGCCTACCGGACGACGACCGCCGAGAAAGCGGTCTGGATGATGGGCGTCTACCGCGCCCTCGCGGAGCAGAGCGGCCCGTACGAGATCGACACGATCGACGAGCTCGAGCCCGAGACGTTCTTTCGCGACTATTACTTCCGCAACCGCCCCGTGAAGATCGCGGGCTTCGCGAAGCGCTGGCAGAGCTTCGCAGAATGGCAGGTGCCGAGCCTGCTCGACCGGTTCGGCTCGCAGACGGTCGAGGTGTCGACGAACCGCGACGCGCACGAGACCTACGACGTCGACTTCGAGCCGACTCGGCGCGAGATGATCTTCAGCGAGTTCGTCGCGATGCTGCGCGCCGCGGCGGACCGGGAGACGAACGACTTCTATCTGGTCGCGCGCAACCTGAACGTGCGCCGCGCCTTCAAGCCGCTCGTGGAGAACCTGAAGCCGCTCCCCGGCGTGCTCAGCGAGCACCGCGCCGACTATCTGAACTTCTGGATCGGACCGCGGGGGACGATGACCCGATTGCACCACGATCTGACGAACGTGCTGTTCTGCCAGCTCGCGGGGAGCAAGCGGATGTGGTTCGTCCCGCCGCACGACACGGCGCTGGTCTACAACCGGCTCGGCGTGGTCGCCGAGGCTGACGCGGCGCGCCCGAACTACAAGAAGCACCCGCTCTTCCGCGCCGCTCGCGTCCGCGACGTCACGCTCGACGAAGGCGATGCCGTCTTGATCCCGGTCGGTTGGTGGCACCAGGTTCAGTCGCTCACCGAGAGCGTCTCGCTGACGTTCATCAACTTCGCGGTGCCGAACCTGTTTGCGATGACCGACCAGCCGCACTGGAGATTCCGAACCGATTGAGCGCGCCGATCCGCCTGGCGGCCGAGGATGCGTGGACGCTCGGGCTCAACGTCTCGCACAACGGCGCCGCCTGTCTGCTGCACGGCGACCGGGTCGCCGTCGCCGTTCAGGAGGAACGGTTGACGCGCCGGAAATACGACCGCATCGCCGGCGCGTCGCCCTCGCTCGCCGTCGCGTACTGTCTGGACGCTGCCGGAATCACCGCCGCCGACCTCACCGCGGTCGGCGTCTCGGTGCAGGGCGCGGCATCCGACGAAGAGCACGACGTGCGGCTCAATCCGCAGCTCCGCCGCGCATGGCCGCGCGCCGAACTCGTCGTCACGGGCCACCACCGCGCGCACGCGTACAGCGCGTTCGCGACTTCCGGCTTCAGCGAAGCGGCGGTGCTCGTCGTCGACGGCGAAGGCTCGCCGCTCGCGGATCTCCGCGCGGAAGAGTCGGCGCTCGCCGGCATCGTCGAGCGCGGCTGGGAGACGATCTCGGGCTACGTCTTCCGCGGCGGCGAGATTCGCTGTTTATTCAAGGAGGCCGTCGCCGGCGGCGCGTGGATGAGTGCGCAGCGCGTCGGGCTTCCGAGCTTCGGCAGCCTCGGCGGAATGTACGCGGCCGTCGCACAGGCAATCTTCGGCGACCCGCTCGACGCGGGCAAGGTCATGGGGCTCGCGCCGTACGGGATGCCGACGATCCCGGTCGACGCGTTCTTCACGATTCGCGATGAGCGTCTCGTGTTCGAGTCGGCGCTCTCCGCGCGGTTCGCGCAGACGCTGCGCTGGCCGCACGATCGAGAGACGGCGCAGGATCTCGCCGCCTCGGTGCAGCGCGCACTCGAAGTCGCGCTGCTCGAGCTGTGCCGGCGGCTGCGCCGGCTCAGCGGAAGCGCCAACCTCTGTTTCGCCGGCGGCGTCGCGCTCAACAGCGTCGCGAACGAGCGGATCGTGCGCGAGGGCGGGTTCGACGCCGTTCACTTCATGCCGGCCGCCGAGGACTCCGGCGTAGCGATCGGCGCGGCGTACGAGGCGCGAGCCCGGCTCGCCGGTGGTTGCTCGTCGATCCGGATCGCTTCCGACGCGTTCGGCAAACGGTACGCGCCCGCCGAGGTGCGCGAGGCGGCGGCGCGCGTCGGCTGCACGGTCGACCCGGAATCGCACGACGTGTTCGACGCCGTCGCGGAAGAGTTGGCCGCGGGGCGCATCGCCGGCTGGTTCTTCGGCGGCTCGGAGTTCGGACCGCGCTCGCTGGGGCAGCGCAGCATCCTGTGCGACGCGCGCGATCCCGAGGCGAAAGCCGCGCTCAACGGGCGCGTGAAGCACCGCGAGGCGTTCCGGCCGTTCGCGCCGGCGGTGCTCGCCGAGCATGCGACCCGCTGGTTCGATTTCGGCGACACCAACCCCGCGAGCTCGTTCATGCTGCGCGTCCTGCCGGTGCGCGAGGAAGTGCGCGGGCTCGTCCCTGCGATCGTGCACGTCGACGGAACGGCGCGGGTGCAGACCGTCGGCGAGGAGCGCGGCGAGCTGCGCCGTCTGCTCATGAAGTTCTTCGAGCGCACCGGGGTCCCGCTGCTGCTCAATACGTCGTTCAACGTGATGGGCGAGCCGATCGTCGAGACGCCGGACGACGCGCTGAACGCGCTGCTCGAGGTGGACATCGACCTATGCGTCATCGAGGGGCTGATGTGTCGCCGCCCGGCCGCGATCGCATCCGTGCTCGACCTGCATCCGCGCACGACCATCACCGGCTACGACCTGCACGCCGAGCTCACGCTCGGCGAGGACCGCACGCGCCCGCTCGTGCGCTCCGTCTCGTACTCCGTGACGACGCCGTTCGGCGCGGTCGAGCGCCACGGAAGCTACGGAATCATCCCGATCCTGACCGCCTGCGACGGCCGCCGGTCGGGACACGACGTGCTCGAGATCATCAACCGGACGCGCACGACGCCGCTCGAACCCGACGAGTTCGTGCGCATCCTCGCGGGTCTGCGCCGCGAAGGCGCGCTGCGCTACGCGCCGCCGGCGTAGCGCTCAGCCGAGCCGGCTGAACTCCGCGATGCTGAACACGTTGTCGTGCACGAAGTTCAGGAACGTCGCAGAGACGCTCGTGCTCAGCGAGCGCACTTGGTGCCACCAGCCGATCGGGATCAGCAGCGCGTCGCCTTCCTCCAACACCGTCGTCGAGACGGCGGCGAAGGCGAAGAGAGGGAAGCGCGCGAGATCGGGATGCTCCGCGTCGACGTCGGAGAACACGCCGGTCTTGTTGTAGACGTGGTTTCCGTGATAGGGCGGGATCAGCCAGAACTTCTTCGCGCCCTCGACCTGCACGAAGAGCACGTTCGTGACGTCGTGGTGCAGGTACGTCGTCGCGTCACGCGGTCCGATCCACAGGTTCGTGTGCGCGCGGCTGAACGGCGTCAACACGCCGTCTAGCGGGTCCAGCGTGTCGAGCAGCGGCGAGAGCGTCTGCTGGATCGCGCGGTTGCGCGCGATCAGATAGACCTCGTCGCTCTTCGCGCGCTCCAGCATCGCGGCGAACTCGCGAAGCGGAACGGTCCGCAGATCGGCCTCGGGGCCGACGTCGTGCCCCGCGACCGGCGGCCGGTTGACGGTGATCTCGAGCGGTACGTCGCCGTACGCGCTCACGAGCCGCGGGAGATGCCAGGCGTCGAACCCTTGCCAGCGCTCAAGCAGCCGGCGAATCTTGACCGGACGGTTGCGGAAGTAGTACTGCTGAAAGAACTCCTCGGGATCGAGGCGGTCGAGCTCGTCGATCCCCGGCCGGCCGGACTGCGCGTCGAGCCGGCGGTAGTTCGCCATCATCCACGCCGCCTTCGCGTCGGCCATCGCGCGGTAGCGCTCGCGGCTCGCGATCGTCGTAACGAGCCGCTCGTACTCGTCGACGACCGCGTTCTTCTCGCCCGTCGTCAAATCGTGCTTGCCGAAGATCGTCGCGACGGTGTCGTCGCGCGAAGCGCCGCGGAGCACCAGTGCGAGGATTTGCGCCCGCAGGGCGGACGAGAGCGCCGCAGGCTCGCCGCCGATCATACCGGCGCTAGAAGTGCTCAGGAACGGTCTTCGGATCGCCGAGGAAGCACACGATCACGTACTTGGTCCCGGCTTTCACGGGATCGCCGCTGTGCACGTAGTGCGAGGGGAACAGGATCGCCTCGCCCGGCTTTCCGCGAAACGTGCGCCCGAGCCCGGGGA
>DATHLL010000307.1:0-3298 GCA_035488195.1 Candidatus Elarobacter sp.
GGCGCCCGCTGCGACGCCGGCGTCCACCAAGCCGCCGACCCCGACCCCCACGCCGACCGCGACCCCGCAGCAGTGCGCCAACCCGAACGTGCCGGCGACGACGCTCAACGCGGCGCAGCCCGATACGCCGGCGATCGCGCAGCAGCAGAACATCTCCGGAACGGTTCAGGTCATCGTCTCGCTCGACGCGAGCAGCAACGTGATCGGGACGAAGGTCCAGAGCTCGCCGAGCGCGATCCTCAACAGCGCCGCGCTCAGCGCGGCTCGCCAGTCGAAGTTCCAGACCGAGATCCGCGACTGCAAACCGATCGCCGCGGACTACATCTTCAGCGTCGACTTCACGAGTCAGTGAACTGACTCGTGAAGTCTGCGGACAGCAAAAAAGCCTCCGGTGCCGGAGGCTTTTTCGCTGCCCTGAATTCCCGTGGCCGCCTGCGTTAGAGGACGCCCAGGTCGCGGAGCTTGTACATCGTGTCGATGTAGGTCGTGAGCTGCGCTTCTTGGGCGGGGGTGCGGTCGGTGAACTCGATCCCGATGCGGTGCTTGCCGAGCGCGGGGTCGAAACGGCACCAGCGGACCTCGCCGGTCAGCCGCAGCGGCGGGCGCGGATCGCCGCGCAGCTCGAGCTCGAGCTTGAGCGGCTGCCCGGCCGGGAGCTCCGATTCGGAGAGCATCGCGAGACCGCCCAGACCGATGTCGTACGTCTCGGTGCGCGCGTCGGCGAACTCGTCTCCGATCGTGTAGGCGACGAGCATCGGTGCGTCCGAGAGCCGGCGGTGCGAGCGTGCCTCACCCACGCGCATCGGCTTCCGCACCGGCGGGAAACCCTCCCCCGCGTGCGAACCGAGCGCCGTTGTGACGTTCGTGCAAGCGATGCTGCTCGCGGTCCTGCAGGGCGTCAGCGAACTCTTCCCGGTCAGCAGCCTCGGTCACACCGTGCTGATCCCGGCGCTGCTGCGCTGGAACGTCGACGAGGGATCCGACGCGTTCCTCGCCTTCGTCGTCGTGCTGCACCTCGGGACGGCGCTGGCGCTGATCGCGTTCTACCGGCGCGACTGGATCGCGATCGTGCGCGCGTTCGTCGCGAGCATCGCGCGCGGCCGGATGAGCGGCGACAAGGACGAGCGCACCGCCTGGCTGCTGGTCGCCGGAACGATCCCGGTCGGCGTGCTGGGCGTGCTGCTGGAGTCGAGCGTGAAGAAGCTCTTCGCCTCGCCGCTCCCGGTCTCGGCGTTCCTGTTCGCGAACGGCTTCCTCATGCTGCTCGGCGAGTGGCTGCGCCGCCGCCAGCATGCTTCGACAGGCTCAGCACAGGCTGCCGCCGGCGCGCACGGCACCGCGCATCCGTACCGCCGGCTCCAGGATTTGAAGGCGCGGGACGGCGTGCTGGTCGGCTTCGCGCAGGCGCTCGCGCTGCTCCCGGGGATCTCGCGCTCCGGCTCGGCGATCGTCGCGGGGCTGCTGTGCGACCTGCGCCACGAGGACGCGGCGCGGTACTCGTTCCTGCTGGCGACGCCGGTGATCCTCGCCGCCAGCGTGCTGGAGTTCCCGAAGCTGTTCGCGCCCGGCGCGCACGTCGTGCTCGTCCAGGCCCTCGCCGGCGGGGTCGTCGCCGGGGTCACCGCCTACGCGTCGGTGGCGTTCCTCACCCGCTACTTCCGCCACAACGATCTCTCGCCGTTTGCATGGTATTGCATCGCGGCCGGAGCAGTCTCGTTCGTCCTCTTCGTCACGAAAGCCGTCGCATGAAACCGCTCGCGCTCGTCCTCGCCGCCGTCTTCGTCGTCATCGCGATCCTGTACTGGACCGGCCACTTCTATCCGGCCGGCGTGCACACGAAGCACGGCATCGTCAGCATCATCCTGGCCCTGCTCTGCCTGGTGTGGTACCGCTTCCAAAGCGCCTCACCGGCGCGATAACAACGTCATGCTGATAGGTTGGCTGGGCCGGTGATTCCGAAGAGAGTCGCCGGCGCGGCCGGCCAGCCCGAGTCATGCTTGGGTTTCGAACCCGCAGCTCAGATTGGGATCCGGCCGGTGAACTCGCGATTTGAGGCCGGACAGAATCGAGGGCCCGCTGCATAGCACAGAGCCCGCCTGTGTCAGGATGGTCGACGATCGCAGGAAGGTCATGGCGGTGTACTGGCTCGGAATCGATGTAGGCAAGAGCGACTTCCATTGTGCCCTGATGAGCGGCGATTTGTCGATGAAACGGCACAGTTTCCCGAATTCGCAGCCCGGCTTCACACAACTGCGCAAATGGCTCGCCAATCGCCGCGTTTCGCACGTGCATGCGTGTTTGGAGGCAACCGGCGGCTGGAGCGAGGAGCTCGCGGTATTCTTGTACGACCACGGTCACACGGTCAGTGTGGTCAATCCGCTGGCCATCAAAGCGTTTAGCCAAAGCACGCTGACGCGGACGAAGACGGACAAAGCGGACGCTGACCTCATCGCCCGTTACTGCAGGACCATGCAGCCTGAGCCGTGGCGTCCGCCGTCGGCAGCCCAGCGCCGGTTGCAACAGCTCACGCGTAGGCGCACGGCCCTTAGCGACATGCTCGTACAAGAACAAAATCGGCTCCAAGGCCCGGGAATCGAAGCGATCCGCTCGTCGTTGGAGCGCACGGCGAGGTTTCTCGAGCGTCAGATTGCCGGGATCGACGAAGAGATCCGCGCTTTCATGGATAGCGATCCGACGTTGAGGGAGCAGCGCGAATTGTTGGAATCGATTCCCGGAATCGGAGAGCGGACCTCCGCTACGATTCTGGGCGAGATGCCGAACATCGCCGAGTTTCGCTCCGGGAAAGCGGTGGCCGCTTTCGCCGGACTGTGTCCACGTGAACGGCGATCGGGAACGTCTGTCTCGAGCTCCTGGCTCTCGAAAGTCGGTAACCACGTCATTCGTCGCGCGCTGTATCTCCCCGCGGTTTGCGCGATTCGATACAATGCTGTTCTCAAGGAATGGGCCGCGCGGCTTCGCGCCCGTGGCAAGCGAGCAAAACAGATCATCGCAGCGGTCATGCGGCGCCTCCTCGTGATCGCGTACGGCGTACTGAAGTCTCGCCGACCATTCGAAGTGCGGATTACGGCTTGACATGCGAACACAGAATCTGAGCCTGTCGAAGCATGAGCCGCAAGGGACCGCGTCGGCCCTGGCTCACCCTTCGACAAGCTCAGGGTGACATCGTGGCGGTTACGGTTTCCCGTTGATCATCAAATGCGCCCAAGGCGTTCCGGCGTACATGATCCAGGTGCCGGTGTTCTTCGGCGTCGTCGGGAGGCCGCTGCTGTTGGGCACC
>DATHLL010000308.1:0-13652 GCA_035488195.1 Candidatus Elarobacter sp.
ACCGTGACGGTCGTTTCCGTGCTCTTGGCGGCCATGACGGTTATCTCTCACCCTTCGACAGGCTCAGGGTGACATTGCGGCGGGCGACCGTGTCACCCTGAGCTTGTCGAAGGGTGCGCCACGATCTCACGCGTTCGGATCCGGATGCACGGCGCGCTCGCGGACGACGGTCTTCGCGACCTTGTCGATGCGCAGTCCCAAGAACACGGGCTGGCGCAGGATCCCTTCGCGGGTCCATTCGGCGAACGCGATCTCGGCGACGAGCTCCGGCTTCACCCAGTGCGCGGGGGTGTTCGTCTTCGGGCGCTCGTCGAAGGGCGTCGTCTTGCGCTCGAGCGGTTTCAGCTTTGCCATCACCGAGCGCAGCAGCTTCTCGTCGTAGCCGGTGCCGACGTGGCCGGCGTACTTCAGCACGTCGCCTTCGTAGTAGCCGACGAGCAGCGAGCCGAACTCCTTGCGGCTGCCGCGCGGCTCGGTCCAGCCGCCGACCACGAACTCCTGGCGCAGCTTCGCCTTGATCTTCACCCACTCGCGCGTGCGCGCCGAGCGGTACGGCGACGTCCGCACCTTCCCGACGATCCCCTCGAGCCCGCGCTGCTGCGCGAGCGCGAAGAGCTGCTTCCCGTTCGCCTCGACGTGCTGCGAGTAGAGCACGCCGTGCTCCGGGAGGACGATCGACTCCAGCAGCCGCTTCCGCTCCTCGAGCGGGCGCTCGCGCAGATCGCGCCCGTCCGCGTAGAGCAGGTCGAAGACGACGAACGTCACCGCCGACGGCTTGCGGCGCTTCATCCCGCGCAGCTCCGGCTTGTCGCGCGACTGCAGCGCCTGGAAGTCGGGCCGGCCCTGCTCGTCGAGCACGCACAGCTCGCCGTCGACGACGACCGGGATCGAGCGGAACGCGCGCGCCAGCTCCTTCATCTCGGGGAACTGGTGCAAAAGGTCCTTGCCGGTCCGCGAGGTCAGCGTGACGCCGTCCTTCTCGACGATCGCGATCGCGCGGTAGCCGTCCCACTTCAGCTCGAAGAGCCAGCGCGGGTCGTCGAACGGCGCGTCGACCAGCGTCGTGAGCATCGGGCGCACCTCGCGCGGGATCGGCTCGGCGCGCGCCGATTTCGCGCGCGCGGCGCGCTTCACCGCGACGCCGTCGGTCGAGGCCGCGCGGTTGCTCTTCCAGATCGGCGCGTCCTTGCGCTTCGCCTGGAGCTGCGCGAGCGTCATCCCGGTCTTCACGCTCTCCGCGTGGTCCTCGGTCTTCCAGTCCGGGTCGTCGTACTCGTCGTGGTCCTTGAACAGCAGCCACGGCTCGCCGTGCTCGCCCTCGCGCGGCTTCATCTTCACCAGCGTGAAGAGCCCCTTGAGCTTGTGGCCGGCGAGGACGATCTTCAGCTTCCCCTTCGCGATCTGCTCGGCGGGATCGTCGCCCTCGAAGAGCGTGTAGAACCCCTCGTCCCACACGATGACCTCGCCCGCGCCGTAGTTCCCCTCGGGGATCACGCCCTCGAAGGTGCGGTAGTCCATCGGGTGGTCCTCGGTCTTCATCGCGAGCCGCTTCTCGCCGGCGACCAGCGTCGGGCCCTTGGTGACCGCCCATGACGGCATCACGCCCTCGACTTCGATGCGGAAGTCCCAGTGCAGCCGCGTCGCACGGTGCTGCTGCACGACGAAGCGGAGCTTCTTGGTAGAAGCCCGCTTCCGGGTCTCGCCTTTCGGTTCCGGCGTCGCCGAGAAGTCGCGCTTGCGGACGTACTCGGCGAGCCGGTTCTGCGGTCGTGTCTTCAGACGGCTGTTAGACCTCCTGGTCGCGCACGTCGCGCTTGGACTTGTCGTAGTCCGCCTTGACGTCGTGACCCATCTCCTTGACGTGCGAGGCGAGGCGGTCGCCGAGCGGCATCCGGTCGCCCTCGACGGCGCGCTTCACCTTCTCGCCGCCGGCCTTCACGCGCTCCTTCATCTCGTCCAGCGCGTCGTGCGTGTCGCCCTTGATCGTGTCCACCTTGTCGCGGCGTTCCATTACGGCGTCGTCCCTCCCGACGTCGAGCCGCTCGTCGAGCCGTTGGTGCCCGAGTTGCCGCTCGTCGTGCTTTGCGTCGTGGTGGTGCCGTTCGTCCGCGACGCCGACGTCGCGTTCCACGGCTGCCACACGAAGAGCGCGATCAGCGCGACGACGACGATGACGGCGACCAAACTGAAGGTCGCGAGGGACCCCCCGTTCTCGCGGTCGACCGAGATGTTGCGTTCTTCCACTGTTCGTCTCCCTGGTGATGTGCGGCTGCCATCGTACCCAAGAGCGAAAAATTCGTACCCTGCGTCTCGCACGACGCGCATCACACCATCCCCGGCCGGACGTACGTGTCCCAGAACCAGCACCCGTAGAGCCCTGCGGCGACGCTCCACACGATCAGCACGCGCGCCGCCGTCCAAACGGGGGACGCCGAAAACGACCGGGCCGCAAGTCCCATCAGCACCAGCACGAACGGCTCGAAGTCCAGCGCGTGGCGCATCCCGAACTGCGCGCCGCCGTTGGCGTAGTACAAGAGCGAGGGACCGGCTACCAGGAGCACCGCGAGCCACAGCTCGACCACGAGCCGCCGCGGCGTGCGCGCGAAGAAGGCGAAGAGCAGCGCCGGGCTCGTGAACCACAGCGCGGTGCCGAAGCGCAGCGGCTCGACGTACGGAAACGCGTCGTGCAGCCACGGCGGGACGACGAAGAACGAGAACAGCTCCATCGGCACGTTGCCGAGCCCGAACGGCGAGCCCGACGGCGATCCCATGAACGGGTCCTGGTGGTAGAAGATCGTATGCCCCGCGTCCCACGGGACGTGCCAGCGCGCGAGATTGTACGCGACCCACAGCGCGAAGAACGGGACCAGCGTCGCGACGAACGCCGCGGCGGCGCGCGGTCTGCGCTCGTCGCGCCCGAAGCCGGCGTAGGTCCACCACAGCAGCACCGGAACCGCCATCACCAGCGTGAAGCGCGAGCCGAGCGCGAGCGCGGTCCACAGCGCGACCAGCCAGCCGCGGCGTTCGCCGGCGAGCTCGCAGAGCGCGAGCAGCGTGAACGCGACCGCCGAGGTCTCGGCGATGAACCAGACGTCGCCGAGCATCGAGCACCACAGCAGATCGGTGCCGGCGAGGAAGAACGCGACGAGCCACGCGCTCGCGCGCGCCGTGACGCCGATCCGCTCGAGCAGCAGCCACGCGGCGCCGGTCGCGACCGCGCACAGCAGGCACGCGAGCACGGTCTGGTTCGCGCCGATCCCGCGCACCGCGACCCACGGCAGCAGCAAGATCGCGGGGACCGGATCGTTCACGACGTAGCGATGGCCGTCGAAGAGGACCGCGTCGATCTCGGGGCCGGGCCAGAGCGGATCGATCCACAGCTTCCCGTGCAGCATCTGGTACGCGAGCAGGACGTAGTTGTCGTACGGCGTGTGGCGGAAGCGCGCGAACGCGAACGCCAGGATGCCGCCGAGCGAGCCGGCCAGCAGCGCGTTCCACCTCATCGGGCGACGATCTCGTACACCTGCGGACTGCCCTCGCTCAGCCGGCGCACGGCGTAGCCCGGCAGATCGGGGACGCCCTCGGAGACGATCGTGACCTGCCGCGCGCGCAGCCAGTCGCGGTACTCGGCGAGATGGTCGGCCGGTAGCGCGCAGACGACGATCCGCGTCCCGAGCGCGCGGTCGACGTACGCGTGGTAGCCGAGCGGCGTAGCGAAGTCCCACGGCGCGACGACGACCGCGCCGTCGCGCGTGCTCGCCGCGACGCGGTCGGCGAGCTGCGCCGCCTCGGCGTTCTCGCGCAGCGCGTGGATCTCGCGGCCGCGCGCGGCGTCGTAGACCAGCGCCAGCGCGAGGACGCCGCAGACCGCGCCCATCGCCACGCCGGGCCGCTCGCGGCCGAACGCGCGGATCGTCCGGTCGGCCGCGACCGCGGCGCCGAACGCGACCAGTGCGTAGAGCATGAACGCGTAGCGCCCGGGATCGGCCTCGGCGGGATACGACGCGCCGAACAGCGCCGGAACCGCGGCGGCGAGGACCAGCCCCGCGAGCGCGACCGGCGCGCGCGCGAGCGCGAACGCCAGCCCCGCGAGCGCGACGATCGTCAGCCCTTGCGGCGCGTCGTCGAGCAGCGCCGGACCGTAGCGGCGCACGGCCGCGCCGATCGCTGCCGGCGTGAAGATGCGCAGCAGCGAGTCGCCGGCGCGCCACTCGGTCCCCGCGACCAGCGCGCGGAACCCGTCCGGCGTCGAGGGGTGGTGATCGTCCCAGAACGGCCGCCCGGGCTCGATGCCGAGCGCGAGCGTCGGGTCGAGCCGGTGCGCGGTCACGTACGCGCTGCGCAGCGGGAGATACGCGTACGCGACGACGACGATCAGCGCCGCGAGCGCGACGCCGCGCGCGACGAGCGCGGCGGGCCACGGGCGCGCCAGCGTCGCGACGACGCCGCCGAGCAGGATCAGCACCGTCGTGTTGTCGATCGCGACCGCGGCGCCGGCGACGACGATCCCGGTCGCGAGCGCGCGGCGGTCGCCGCGCAGCGCCCAGCACACCGCGAGCACGACGGCGGCGAACGCGACCGCGAAGCCGAGCGGGTGCACGTCGGCGTACGTCGCGCGGAACCACACCGTGCGCGCGAACGCGAACGTCCACCCGCCGAGCACCGCGACGATCGGCACGACGTCGAAGAGCAGCGCCAGCGCGGCGACCGTCGCGGCGCCGCCCGCGATCGCGATCGCCGAGAGCGCGTTCACCCGCGCGGCGACCGAGCCGAACGGAAGCGCGTGCGACCACAGCCACGCGACCGCGACGTAGCCGGGGAACCCGGTCGGGTACGGGATCCCCGCGATCCAGGCGACGGTCTGCAGGTCGCCGATGTCCCACCAGCCGACCGACGTGCGCACCGACCCGAGCAGCACGACGAGCGGGACGGCGAACGCGGTCGCGACCGTGGCGGGGCCGTTCCAGCGAAGAGGCAACGCGCCCGATTACGCCCGACGGACCGCGACCGCCTTTCCCCGAGGCGCAGAGCGAACGAGGGGTTAGCTCCGTGGGCGCGAAGCGACCGAGCCAATCAGCTTTCGTGCCTTTTCTTGAGGAAACGGGGTTACCTCATGCAGTTTTCACGACGCGGCCTTCTGCTCGCATCGCTCGCGCTGACGACGAGCGCGCTGGCCGTTCCGCTGGGCGCGCACCGCCACGACGCCGCGGCGGCCGCGGCCGGCGCGGCGACCGCGCCGTGCATCGCGAACGCGCCGACGCCGGTCCCCGGCAGCCGGCCGGCTCGGATCCCGCTCCCGACGCCGCCGGTGCAGGACACGACGCGATCCGGTCAGTCGAACTTCACGCTGTACGTGAAGAGCAACGCCGACGGCGCGCACTTCTGCTACACGACGACGCCGAACGGGCAGCTCACGTACACCGAGGCGCCGACGATCGTCGCCCGGCGCGGCGGGACGTTCACGATGACGCTCGTCAACGAGATCCCCACGCCGTCGAGCCCCTCGCCGCTCCCGACGCCGCCGCGCTTGACCGGGGACGTCGACGGCTGCGCGTGGATTCCGTACGAGGGCGAGGCGCTCCCCGAGCCGTCGCGCTCCTCGCCGGCGCCCGGATACTTCAACCATCCGCGCGCGCAGCATCCCGGGATGCCGCCGTGGATGATCTCGAGCGACACCAACTTCCACACCCACGGCTGGCACGTCAGCCCGTACGTCGACAACGTCTTCAAGTCGCTGTACTACGCACCGAACCGCAACACGTGCGTCTTCAAGTTCACCGTCCCCGTCTCGCAGCCGCCGGGGACGTACTGGTATCACTCGCACATGCACGGGTTCTCGAACACGCAGGTCAGCGGCGGCCTCGCCGGCGCGCTGATCGTCGTGCCGAACACGCCCAACGTCCCCGACGTGCTGCTGCTGATCAAGAACGCGTCGGGCGCGCAGACCGGCACGCTCGCGCAGGCGGCGCCGATGGCGATGGGCGAGGCGATGGGCGGGAGCACCAGCGTGCAGCGCTCGCTCGACGCCCACTACGCGCGCGTCCTGAGCGCCCGGCCGGCGGCCACGCCGTCCGGAGCGCCGGTCCCGTTCGATCCGTTCAACCCGCCGCCGTGGTACGCGCCGGAGAAGATCACGACGCCATACTGTGCGCCGCTTCCGACGAGTCCCAGCGCGGTACGCGATCCGCTCGCCGTCAACGGTGCGCTGATCCCGGTCGTGATCGGCGGCGTCAAGACGCCCGCCGCGGGGCCGGGCGTCACGCAGTTCTACGGGACGACGGTGCGCTACCGCGTGCTCAACGCGTCGGCCGACTCGTACGTGAACCTCGCGACGCGAACGGCGAGCGGTGCGCCGGTCGACCTCAACGTGGTCGGGCGCGACGGCGTTCCGGTCAACTGGAATCCGGCGACGAGCTCGGTCGACCCGTCGAAGCCGGCCGTCATCCGCGAGCCGAACGTCTTCGTCGCGCCGTCGCAGCGCGTCGACATCGTGGTCACGATGCAGTCCACGCCGCTGCGGCTCGTCTCGCTCGCCGGCGTCCCGGCCAACCACGGCGCGCCGCCCACCAACACGCCGTATTGCCAAGGCTACGACGGGCCGGGGCCGATCCCGGAACGCGAGCTCCTCACGATCCAGCCCGCGTTCGAGGCGAAGCGCGGCGCGGTGCTGACGGCGGCGGCGCCGAAACCGCTGCACGCGTTCACGGTCGCCGGCGCGTTCGCGAGGAGCGCGGCCGGTATTCCGCGCCGCGCGATCTCGTTCACGCAGTATCCGGCGCCGGCGCCGGACTTCGGCGAGTGGTACGTCACCGAGACCGCCCCGCTGACGCCGCGCAACGCGCCGCCGCCGACGTCGCCGGTCTTCACCGAGCGGCCGTTCTTCCTCGCGCCGGGGACGTCGCCGAGCCACGCGTTTCCGTACGTTCCGTGGATTCGCGTCCACCAGAACAGCACCGAGGAATGGGATCTCTTCAACACGACGCCGGAGATCCACGCGTTCCACATCCACCAGTTGACGTTCGTCGCGATCCAGAGCCCCTTCGAGGCGACCGATCCGTACCGGCAGGTCTTCCTCGACAGCATCCCGCTCCCGGCGGCGACGCTCGTGCCGGGTCCCGGAAGCCCGCAGAAGCTCGTCCCGAGCGTGACGAAGATCGTGATCGACTTCCACCACGTCGACACCGGGGTGTTCGTCTTCCACTGCCACATGCTGTTCCACGAGGACCACGGGATGATGGGGATCGTCGAGGTGCTCCCGCCGCTCACCGCGGCGAAGGCCCACACCTGATCGCGCGCGCGGGAGGCCGGGCGGCCGTCGCGTGCAACTACGCGCGATGGTCGGAAGCGGCTTCCCGCGCAAGCGAGTCGTCATCGCCGAGCCGTTCGCCGACGCCGGCGTCGCGGTGCTGCGCGACGCCGGGATCGACGTCGACGCGCGGATCGGGCGCACGCGCGAGGAGCTGATCGCCGCGCTGGAGAGCGCGGACGGGCTGATCGTGCGCTCCGAGACGCGCGTCGACCGCGAGCTGCTCGCGGCCGGGCCGCGGCTCGCCGTCGTCGCGCGCGCCGGCGTGGGGGTCGACTCGATCGACGTCGAGGCGGCGACCGACGCCGGGATCCTGGTGCTCAACACGCCGGGCGCGAACACGATCGCCGCGACCGAGCAGACGTTCGCGCTGATGCTCTCGCTCGCGCGGCGCACGCCGAGCGCGGTGCAGCAGCTGCGCGAGGGCGTCTGGGACCGCAAGCGCCTGATCGGGACGGAGCTGTTCGGGAAGACGCTCGGGATCGTCGGGCTGGGCCGGATCGGCGGGAACGTCGCGACGCGCGCGGCCGCGTTCGGGATGACGATCCTGGCGCACGATCCGTACGTCGGCGCCGCGCGCGCCGACGCGTTCGGCGCGACGCTGGTCGATCTCGAGACGCTGCTGCGCGAGAGCGACGTGGTGACGCTGCACGTCCCGCTCACGCCGCGGACGCTCGGGATGATCGGCGCGGCGCAGCTGCGGCTGATGCGCCCGCACGCGCACCTGATCAACTGCGCGCGCGGCGGCGTGATCGCCGAGCGCGACCTGCTCGAGGCGCTCGACGCGGGCGCGCTCGCCGGCGCGGCAATCGACGTCGTCGCCGAGGAGCCGCCGCCGCCGGGCGGGACCGGCGCGGCGCTGCACCGGCACCCGAAGGTCTACGCGACGCCGCATCTCGGCGGCTCCACGCACGAGGCGCTGGCGCGCATCGCGACCGAGCTCGCCGCCGACGTCGCGCGCACGCTGCTCGGCGCGCCGGCGAGCGGCGCGGTGAACGCGCCGGTGCCGAGCGGTCCCGACGCGGAGCGGATCCTGCCGTTCGTCGAGGTCGCGTACCGGCTCGGCCGGTTCTACGCCCAGTACGCGCGGCCGCGCGCGATGCCGGGCTTCACGCTGCTGCTGCGCGGCGGGCTCGCCGGCGTTCCGCCTGAGCCGCTCACGCGCGCCTTCCTGAGCGGGCTGCTGCAGGCGACGACCGATCGCCGCGTCTCGGTGGTGAACGCGGAGGCGATCGCACGCGAGCTCGGGATCGCGGTCGAGGCGCGCGGCGACGCGGGCGCGTCGGCGTACGCCGCGTCGCTGCGCCTGCTCGCGGGCGAGACGTCGATCGCGGCGACGTCGTCGGGCGGCCTGCCGCGGATCGTCGAACTCGACGGCTACGAGATCGACGCGACGCCGTCGGGCGCGATGCTGATCACGCAGCACGCCGACGTCCCCGGGATGATCGGGAAGGTCGGGACGATCCTCGGCGCGGCGAACGTGAACGTCTCGACGATGCAGGTTTCGCGGAACACCGTCGGCGGCGAGGCGATCATGGTGCTTTCGACCGACCGCCCCGCCGACGAGCCGACGATCGCGGCGCTGCGCGCGGTCGGCGGGATCGCCTCGGTCCGCTCGCTCGCGGTGTAGCGGGCGTTCGATGCGCGTGTACGTCGCGCGGCACGGCGAGACGACGTGGAATCTCGCCGGCCGGTATCAAGGACGTCTCGAGTCGGAGCTCACGCCGCTCGGAACGCGCCAGGCGCGCGCGCTCGCGAGCGCGATGCTCGAAGCCGGCGTGGAGCGGATCGTCAGCTCGCCGCTGCGGCGCTGCACCGAGACCGCGCGTCCGGCGGCCGAGCTCCTTCACGTTCCGGTCGAGACGGACGAACGGCTGATCGAGATCGCGCACGGGACATGGGAAGGCCGGCTGCGCGACGAGATCGCCGCGAACGACCGCGACCGCTACCGCGCGTGGCGCGAGGATCCCGTGAACGTGCGATTCGAGCGCGGCGAGTCGCTCGGCGACGTGCTCGCGCGCTGGCGCGACTTCGCGGCGTCGTTCCGCGCGAGCGCCCCGGCGCTCGTCGTGACGCACGACGCGGTCGTGCGCGTCGCGATCCTGGCCGCGACCGGACGCGGCCTGGACGCGTTCTGGAACGCCCGCGTCGAGAACGGCGCGTACGCGGAGTTCGAGGCCGCCGACGACGGCTGGACGCTGGTGCGCGAGCGCGTCGCCGACCACCTCGGCGCGCTGCGCGCGCCCGTCGAAGACCAGGCGCTCTGACCGCCGCTACTGCGAGGTGAACTCGACGCTGAAGAGATAGTCCGCGGCGACCGGCTCGCAGTTGCGGACCTCGGTGCGGAACTGCGAGGTGCGCGCCGTCGCGAGCGCGGCGGCGTTCAGCAGCGCGCTCGGCGAGCTCTGCACGCGCGTCGCGACGACGCGGCTCTGCGCGTCGAGCGAGACGACGACGCTCACCGTGCCGGAGACGCCCTGCGCCTGCGCGAGCGGCGGCGTCTCGACCTCGGCGGCGCGCAGCGTCGTCGCGGGGACGTTCGGCCGCGCGCACGAGAGCGGGGTCGGCGTCGGGCGCGGTGTCGCGGTCGGGCTCGGAGATGCGACCGGCGCGACACCGTCACGGTCTGCGCCGGGTGCCGCGGCCGGCGGGGCCGGCACGCCGTCGCGGACGTCGCCGACGTCGTGCGCGTTCGGCGCTTCGTGCGGGCCGCCGCCGTGCGCGACCGTGTGCGCCGTACGGATCTTCAGCGGACGCGCGCGGCGCAGCGCGGGCGGTTCCGTCTTCGCGGGCGGCGGCGGAGTCGGCGGGACGGTCGGTCGCGGGCTCGGGGTGGGAGGCGGCGTGGGCGGCGGCGTCGGCAGTGCGGTGATGCGGATGTGCCCCGGCGGCTCATCGCGCGCGGCGACGATATTCTCGCGGTGGACGAACGGCAGCACGGCCACGTGCACGAGAACCGAGATCGCGATGCCATAGGCCAGGAAACTGCGCGCGCGTTCGCGCTTCGTGGCGGTTCGCATCGCCGCGCTACGAGGTGACGAAGCCGACGTCGTCGAGGCCGGCGATCTTCGCGGCGTCGAGGACGCGGATGATCGTGCCGTACGACGACTTCACGTCGGCCGTCAGCGCGACGTGCAGCTTTCCGCGCCGGTGAACGGCATCGAGCAGGTCCGCGTAGATCCGGACCGCGCTCGACGGGCGGCCGTCGACGAAGATCCGGTCCCCTTCGCCGACGACGACCTCGATCGAACGCCCGGCGGTCGTCCTCGACGGCGGCGCGCCGGCGTTCGGGAGCTGCTTCTCGAAGCCCGGCGGGGCGACGAGCGCCGCCAGGATCATGAAGATGAGCAGCAGGACCAGTAGGACGTCGGTGAACGGCGTGATGTTGATCTCCGCCATGACCGCGTCGTCGGCTCGCAGCGCGCTCGTCATGCACGTGCGTCGTGCGCGCGGCGGGCGAGGTTCAACGCATGCGCGTCATCGGCTCAGAACGCGGGCTTCCCGTGCGCGACGACGTGGCCGCCGTCCGCGACGAGCTCGATCTCGTCCGAGCGGCCGGGGTCGCGGACGAAGAGCGTCGCGGGCGCGCCGGGATCGAGGGCGCCGAGATCGCGCGCGGTCGTCCCGCGGTGCATCACCACGTGAGCGCCGCGCGGGGCGCCCGAGGCGACGACGTAGCACCACGCGCCGTCGCGCGCGTAGATCGCCTTGGCGATCACGCCGGGATCGGAGGTCAGCGTCGTGTGGCCGAAGTGCGAGGACGCGATCGCGGTCAGCGCGACGTCGGTGCGCGCGAGCCGCGCGCTCGCCGACTGCGCCGCGAACGACTCCGTCGCCGCGACCGCGCCGAACACGACCGACGCGGCGACGGCGACCGAGGGCCACCATGCGCGGCCCGCGAGCGCACGCCGAACCGTGCCCGGCGCGGGCGGGAGGGCGGCGGCGAGCGACGCGGCGGCGGCCTCGGCGGCGACGACGCGCGCGCGGCACGGCTCGCACGCGGCGAGGTGCGCCTCGATCTCGGCGTCGCGCTCGCGTTCGGTCAGGCCGAGCGCGTACAGCTCGGCGTCGTCGTCCAGGTGGTTCATGGAGTTCCTTCGGAGAGGGCGGTGTGGAGGCGGCGCAGAGCCGTGGCGAGCCTGCTCTTCACCGTCCCGAGCGGGACGTTCGTGTCGTGCGAGACCTCGGCGAGCGTGCGGTTTCCGTAGTACGCGCGCAGGATGACCTCGCGCTGATCGGGGGGGAGGCCGTCGAGCGCCGCGGCGACCCGCCGCGTCTCGACCGGATCGAGCGCGGCGGTCTCGTCGAGCGCGACCGGATCGCCGGCCGACGCGCGGACCTCGCGCAGCTGCCGGCGCTTCGCGCCGCGCAGCGCGTCGAGCGCCTCGCGCCGCACGCACGCGATCAGGAACGGGAGCAGGGCGCCGCGCTCGGGGCGGTAGCTCCCCGCGCTCCACACCCGCATCAGCGCTCCGTGCACCGCGTCTTCGGCGGCGTCGCGGTCGTGCAGCACCGCGTACGCGACCGCCCGCAGCCGCGGTGCGTGGGCGCGGTAGGCGAAGTCGAACGCCGCCGTGTCGAGCGCCATCGGGCGCGCTTCGACGCCGGTCAGCTCTGCGCTAGCGAACGTTCGCGCCATGCCGCCGGCCCGTCGACCTGCACGGTGCGATACCCGAGCACGCCGAGCAGCGAGTCCGGCGCGACCTTGAGCGGCCCCGGCTTCGCGTTCGGCGTCCCGGGCGCCGCTTGCGGAAACGCGGTCGAGCGCGCCGTCGCGAACCGAATCTTCCCTTCGCTGTGCTCGACGATCTGGTGGATGTGCCCGTTCAGCACCGTCGCCGCGTCGAAACGGCTCAGCATCGCGATCGCCTTGGTGCCGTCGGCGGTCGTCCAGCCCCACTCGGGCGCGACCGCGAAGAGCGGGACGTGGCCGAACACGACGACCGGTGTCGCCGGTTTCCGCGCCGCGAGATCGTTCTGCAGCCACGCGAGCTGCTCGTCGCCGAGGACGCCCATCGTCTCGCCTTCGCCGACGTTGATCAGCGAGACGAAGTGGATCCCGCCTTGGTCCCACGAGGACCAGCCGCGCCCGGCGGCGTCGCTCCGCCCGAACGAGGCGGCGAAGCGCTTCGGCCCCTCGGCGCCGATCACGTCGTGCTCGCCGGGGATCGTGATCAGCGGCGCGCGCAGAGTGCTCAAGATCGCTCGCGCGTCGTCGAACTCCGCCGCTTTGCTGAGGTGCGTCACGTCGCCGGTGTGGATCACGAACGCCGGCTGGTTCGGCATCGCGTTGATCGATGCGACGGTCTTCTGCAGCGTCGCGCGCACGTCGTCGTTCGCCGGCCCCGTGTAGCCGATGTGGCTGTCGGAGATCTGCACGAACGCGAACTGTCCCTTCGCCGCCGCGGGCGTCGCGCGCACGAGCCCGCTCGCGCCGAGCGCGTAGACGATCCCGGCGCCGGTCCACGCGACGTGGCCGACGAAATCGCCGCGCTTCACGGCGCGCTCCGCACGACGAGCGTCCCCTTCATGAAGGGGTGGACCGTGCAGTGATACGTGACCTTGCCGCTCTTGGCGAAGGTGTGCGACCACCGCTGGCCCTGGTTCAGCCCTTCGGAGTCCCACGAGCCGTCGTCGGCGGTCGCCGTGTGCGCGTCGTCGTCGTCGTTCACGAAGGTCACGGAGTCGCCGGCCCGGACCGTCACCGACGGCGGGTTGAACGCGTCGTCGCGGATGTGGACGGTGTACGTCTTGGGCGCCGGCGCGGCGGCCAGCAGCGCGACGAGCGCCGCGGCGCCGAGAATCGCTGTCTTCATGCCCCCGGTACGCCGCCGCGCGGGCGTGCGGTTCGGCCGCAGGCTTCGGCCCGGGCCGAAGAAAACTGGGGATGGCCATGATCACCGAGCCCGGCGACCAGTACGCGTCATATCAACCGGCACGCTTCAGCGTGAGCCTCGCGCTCTCGCGCGCGATCGAGACGCTGGTGAGAAACTTCTTCACCATCTTCGCGATCAGCGCGCTCGCGACGCTTCCGTACACGCTCTACAGCTGGTTCACCGCCGCCGATCGCGTCACCGGCGCGGCGTTCATCGCCAACCTGCTGAACATCGTGCTGAGCTCGCTGAGCGAGGCGATGATCGTCTACGCGACGTTCCAGGCGCTGCGCGGCCGCGGCATCGACCCGCGCGAGTCGATCGCGCGCGGCCTCCAGCGCTTCGGCGCCGTCTTCCTGGCCTCGCTCCTGATCGGCGTCGTCACGGTGCTCGGTTTCTTGCTGCTGATCGTCCCCGGGCTCATCGTGATGACCGTGTTCTACCTCGCGATCCCGGCGTGCGTCGTCGAGCGC
>DATHLL010000309.1:0-10033 GCA_035488195.1 Candidatus Elarobacter sp.
GAGCACGCGCAGCGAGCTCATGTCGTGCTTGGCGGGATACTCCGTCCCCCATTTCATGAAGGTGCGGATCGCGGTCGGCGCGGTGTAGAGGATCGTGACCTTGTAGCGCTCGACGATCTCCCAGAGCCGGTCCTTGTCGGGGTAGTCCGGCGTCCCTTCGTAGATCACGCTGGTCGCGCCGTTGCAGAGCGGGCCGTACACGATGTACGAGTGGCCGGTGACCCAGCCGATGTCGGCCGCGCACCAGTAGACGTCGGTCTCTTCCTTCAGGTCGAAGACGAGCTTGTGCGTCGCCGTCACGCCGGTGAGATAGCCGCCGGTGGTGTGCTTGATCCCTTTCGGCTTCGCGGTCGTCCCCGACGTGTAGAGCAGGTACAGCAGATCCTCGGCGTTCATCCGCTCCGGCTCGCACGCGATCGGCTGATCGCGCACGACGTCGTCCCACCACACGTCGCGGCCCTCGGCCATCGTCACCGGATCGCCGACGCGCTTCGCGACGATCACGTGCTTCAGCGACGGCATTCCCTTCGCGATCGCCTCGTCGACGTTCGCCTTGAGCGGAACCTTCGTGCCGCGGCGGCGGCCCTGGTCGGCGGTGATGATCGCCACGCACTCCGAGTCGTTCACGCGGTCGACGATCGAGTCGGGCGAGAAGCCGCCGAAGATCACCGAGTGCGCCGCGCCGATCCGCGCGCACGCCAGCATCGCGACCGGCAGCTCGACGATCATCGGCATGTAGATCGCGACGCGGTCGCCCTTCGTGATTCCCAGCGCGCGCAGGCCGTTCGCGAAGCGGCAGACCTCGTCCAGGAGCTGGCCGTAGGTCACCGTCCAGCGGTCGCCGGGCTCGCCTTCGTAGTAGAACGCGACCTTCGCGGCCTTCCCCGCGCGAACGTGGCGGTCGAGCGCGTTGACCGACGCGTTGAGCTCGCCGTCGGCGAACCACGTCGCGAACGGCTCGTTCCATTCGAGCGTCTTCGCCGGCGGCGTCATCCACTCGAGCTTGTCGGCCCACGACTTCCACCACGCCAGGTAGTCGCGCTCGGCTTCCTCGTAGATCCCCGGCTGCGCGTTCGCCTGCGCGGCGAACGCGGGCGGCGGCGGGAACCGGCGCGCTTCGCTGAAGAGCGCCTCGATGGCTTCGCTTTGCGTCGGCGTCGACATGGCGGGCGGATTCGTTTCCACCGGCGGTCAACCCCCCGGCGTCCGATTGGCGGACGGCGGCCGCGCTGCCGATACAACGAAGGATGGTCCGCTGGATCGACGGTTTCTACGGCGGCCTGATCGCCGGAGCGGCGAGCGCGGCGTTCGAGGCGCTGGTCGCGGTCGCGTGGCTGCACGACCTGACGCTGAGCGAGCTCTTCGCGCAGGTCGCGCAGGCGCTGCCGCCGTTCCACGGCGCGGCCGCCTCGTGGGCGTTGGTCGGGCTCGGCGTCGTGCTCTACCTGCTGCTCGCGGTCGCCTTCGGGGTCGTCTACGCGCTGCTCGCGCGCCGCGTCGGCTCGATGTGGCGCGCGCCCGGATCGGTCGTCTGGGGGCTGTGCTACGGGCTGCTCGTCTGGTGGCTGATCAACGATGTCGCCGTCCCGGTCACCGGCGCGGTCATGACCGAGCCGGTCTGGATCGGACTGATCGGAACCGTGCTGTTCTACGGTGTCGTCCTCTCCGAGGCGACGACGATGGCGCTGCGCCGCGCGGAGGCCGGGCGGGCGGCGTCCCGGTGAAGCGCCTTGATCTCGACGCCCCGGAGTGGTACTCTAACGTGAAGCCTGGCACTCCCTTGTGCCGACTGCTAGCGGTGCCACACTGGTGAACGACAAGCTCGAGCTCGACAAACGGAAAGCCTTCATCCTCGCGACCGTCGTGTACGAGTACATCAACACGGCGGAGCCGGTCGGGTCGGTCACGCTCACCCAGAAGTACAACCTCGGCGTCTCCTCGGCGACGATCCGCAACGAGATGGCGGAGCTGGAGGCGGGCGGCTACCTGGTGCAGCCGCACACCTCGGCCGGCCGCGTCCCCTCCGACGCCGGGTACCGGACCTACGTCGACCGGCTGATGCAGCCCGAGACGCTGACCAAGGACGACGCGCGCCGGATCCGCGACCAGTTCCGTGACGCCTCCCGCGAGCTCAGCGAGGTGGTCGAGCAGACGACCCGCCTGCTCTCGGGCCTTTCCGGCAACCTTGCGATCGCGATCGCGCCCTCCCGGGACTCGCACGCGTTCAAGCACGTCCAGCTCATCTGGCTCTCCGCGCGCACGAGCCTCGCGATCGTGGTGACGTCGGGCGGCGTCGCGGCGCAGCGCGTCTTCGAGTGGTCGAGCGACGTCGCGGCCGACGATCTGACCCGGCTCTCGAACGCGCTCAACTCGCGCTTCGGCAACCGCGTGATGGAGGCGATCGGCGCGAACGACGTCGAGGCGGTCTGCGCCGAGCTCGGCGTGACGGCGGAGATCCGCGACGCCGTGCGGAGCATCTTCGCGACGGCGCGGCAGACCGACGAGCCGGAGATCGCCGCCGCCGGCGCGCAGAACCTGCTCGACCAGCCGGAGTTCCACGACCTGCGCAAGCTGCGCGCGATCCTGCGGATCGTCGAGGAGCAGCGGACGCTCTACGACCTGATCGCCGACGAGCTGAACGCCGACGGCGCGACCGCGGCGCCCGATCCGACGCCGCACGTGCGGATCGGTCACGAGCTGCGCGCCGACGAGCTCGCCGAGTGCAGCGTCGTCACCGTGCCGTACCGCTTCGGCGACCGCGGCGTCGGAATGCTCGCGATCCTCGGGCCGCGGCGGATGCCGTACGGCCGCCTCATCGCGCTAGCGTCGGGGACGGCCCGTTCGCTCGGCGATCATCTCAGCGACGTCGAGATAAGGTAGCATGCCGGCCGACTATTACGACGTTCTCGGGGTCGCGCGCAACGCGGACGAGAGCACGATCAAGCGCGCGTACCGCCAGCTCGCGCGGCAGCACCATCCCGACGTCGCGGCCGACAAGGTCGCGGCGGAGCACCGCTTCAAGGAGATCAACGAAGCGTACGAGGTGCTCTCCGACTCGCAGAAGCGCGCGAACTACGACCGCTACGGCCACGCGGGGGTGAACGGCGGCGTCGGCGACGCCGGCTTCGGCCCGTTCGGCGCCGAGGGCTTCGGCGACATCTTCGACATGTTCTTCGGCGCGGCGCGCGGCGGCGCGGGCGCGCAGCAGCGCCGCAACGGTCCGGCGCGCGGCAGCGACCTGCGCTACGACGTCGAGATCACGCTCGAGGAGGCGTACGCGGGGACCGTCCGCGAGGTCACCTTCCGGCATCTCGCGACCTGCGCGACCTGCCGTGGCAACGGCGCCGAGCCGGGGACGCTGATCGTGCCGTGCGACCGCTGCGGCGGGAGCGGGATCCAGCGCCAAGTCCGCCAGACGCCGCTCGGGCAGTTCGTCACGCAGACGACGTGCTCGAAGTGCGCCGGCGACGGGCAGATCGTGCAGACGCCGTGCGCGACGTGCCGCGGGCGCGGCCGCGTCGAGCAGGAGAAGACGCTGCAGGTGCGCGTCCCGGCCGGCGTCGACGACGGCTCGCGGATCAAGATCACCGGGAGCGGCGAGGCCGGGATCCGCGGCGGCCCCGATGGCGACCTGTACGTCTACCTGAGCGTCAAGCCGCACCCGCTGTTCCGGCGCGACGGTCTCGACGTGCTGCTCGACGTCCCGGTCTCGTTCCCGCAGGCCGCGCTCGGCGGCGACATCTCGGTCCCCTCGCTCGAGGGCGAGATCCCGCTGACGCTCAACGCCGGGACGCAGAGCGGCTCGCAGTACCGCCTGCGCGGACGCGGGATGCCGAGCGTCCGCGGCGGCGCGAAGGGCGACCAGCTCGTGACGATCCACGTCGTCGTCCCGACGAAGCTCGGCAAGCGCGAACGCGAGCTCCTCGAAGAGTACGCCCGCGCCGGCGGCGATCAGATCGAGGAGAAGTCGTTCTTCGACCGCGTCAAGGACGCATTCCGCGCGGAGTAGCGATCCTCGCGGTGCGTCGTGTCAACAGGCTTCGGCGAGCGAGACGACCTCGCTGACCCGTCGTGGACTCGGTGATCACCGCTGATGGAACGATCAGTTTGACGCCTCTGGCAACGGCATTGTCGACGGCTCTGCGGAGCCCGTGACCATGTCCAGCGAGCTGCGAAAGCGCGCCTGAGTCCAGGACGAGCAAATTCTTTCCCATAGCCGGTCTCCCGCCGCACGGCCTTCCGGCGTCATGGGATCTTCGCGCTCCTTCTCTGCGAGGAGCGCGAGCATCCCGAGCCGGTTGATCTCGTCTTGAACCGCCTCGGTGAAGAGCGCCGAGAGCTTCATGTGCCCTCCGCTGAGCTGTTTCAGCTCGTCCAGCAAGGCTCGGTCGATCGTGACCGAGACGCGGGTCGTCTTCGGCATCGCGGCGGATTTTAGCATGGCGCGATCGTACGCGCCAGCACGTTACCGCATGATGGCCGGAAGGTGATCGATCGTCGCGGTCAGCCGCCGACCTCGGCGGCGGTGGCGACGTTCGCGCGGCGGAGCTCCGCGTCGAGCGTCCCGGTCAGGAGCCGCCAGCACATGCGGTAGTCGCTCGCGAGCGAGCGCAGCGGCGCGCTGAACGTCTCGGGCTTGTTGCGCTCGACGAACGCGTGCGCGTACCATGCCGGCGCATAGCCGCACACCAGCGCGGCGCCGAAGAGCTTCGGGTCGCGGCGCACGAGCGCGACGGTGCCGACGAGCGTCGCCAAGACCGTTCCCGCGGCGTGGATCGTCCGGGTGCGCGGGTCCGCGTGCGCGCGCAGGTAGCGGAGCCAGAAAGCGTCGTCAACCATTCGCGGGCCTTCCGAGAGAGCGGGGCGAATCGCCTGCCGCGATGCGGGATCGCTTCTTCGTCGAGGGCGTCCACGCGGTCGGCGACCGCGTCGCGTTCGCGCCGGACGACGCGCGCAAGCTCGCCGTCGTCCTGCGGAAGCAGAGCGGCGACCGCGTACAGGTCGTCGACTCCGGCGGGGTCGCGTTCGCGGCGACGCTCGAGGTCGGCGGACGCGACGTCGCCGCGAGGCTGGACGAGCGGCTGGACCGCGGTGCGGTCGAGACCGCGCTGCGCGTCACGATCGCGCAGGCGGTTCCGAAAGGGCAGAAGATGGACCTCGTCGTCGAGAAGGCGACGGAGCTCGGCGCGCACGCGATCGTCCCGGTGCGCAGCGCGCGGGTCGTCGCCCACGAGACCAGCCCAGCGAAGGTCGAGCGCTGGCGGCGCATCGCGAAGTCCGCGGCCCAGCAGTCCGGCCGGGTCCGCGTCCCGGACGTCGCGGACGTGCACGACTGGGACGCGCTGCTCGCGACGTTCGCGGCGTACGACCGCGTCTACGTCCCCTGGGAGCTCGCCGATCCCGCGCCGCTCCGCGACGTGTTCGAGCGCGAGCTGCCGGCCGCGGCGAGCGTCCTGATCGTGATCGGTCCGGAAGGCGGTTTCGCCGCCGCGGAGATCGAGCGCGCGCGAAGCGCCGGCGCGAGCGCGATCTCGCTCGGCCGGCGCATCTTGCGCACCGAGACGGCCGCGCTCGTCGTGCTCAGCGCCGCGCTGTACGCGCGCGGCGAGCTGTAAGCGCGTCCCGCCGTCGCCGGATCAGCTGTCGGCGGCGGTCCGGACGACCTCGAAGCTGAGCGGCTGCGTGCACGCGTAGGCTTGGCCCTGCGTCGTGTACTGCGGCGTGCAGCGACCGTAACCGATCGAGGAGATCAGCGGAACGGTCTGCGGGCCGGTGCCCGCCACGCGAATCTGCATCGTCCCGACGTTGCCGTAGTGACCGCGCGTCACCAGCCGCATCCACACCGTCGGACTCACCGTGCTCCACGGCGACTGCAGCGTCGAGACGTCCGCGGGCTGGAGCGGCGCGAAGGTGCGGCTCATCGCGTTGAAGTCGTTGGCGGAGGAGATGACGTCGTTGCGCCAGCCGCGCAGGTCCTGGATGAGCTGTCCCGCGCCGCCGAGCTGACCGAGGATGCTGTCGAGCGACGGTCCGCCGACGGAGCTCGAGAGCGAGCTCCATTTCCCTTGGATGTCGTCGAGCACGCTCGAGCCGAGCAGCCCACGGTAGTCGGGGATCAACTGATCGACGACGCCCCGCGCGGGCGCCGAGAAGTCGGTCATCCCGACGCCGCTCTGGATCGTCCACGACGTCTGCTGGATCGGGCTGAACTGCAGCGGCGTCGAGGACGCGCGCGAGTTCATCGCGATGATCGCCGGCGCGCGGTGACCGCGCATCGGACCGAGCACGAACGCCAGCGGCGAGCGCGCCGGCCGCGAGTGGCTCATGCAGAACTGCCGGACCGCGACCGCGTAGTCGCCGGGTGCGAGCGAGACCGTCCCGGTCGTCGAGCCGCGGAGCTGGGTGATGATCGAGGTCACCGCCGCGTTCTGCGCCGAGGCGGACGGCGCGAACGGCGCGCCGGGAAGTGTGTCGAGCGTCGGGTAGAGCTCGACCGGATCGAGCTTGATCGGCGTCTGCTCGACGATGTACGGCGCGAGCTGCTTCGCCGCGGCGCCGACCGCGGCGCGGCGCGGGTCGAGCCCCGGGATGCCGAACTGGGCGGACGCCGAGCCGCCACACAGCACGGACGTCAGGAGCGCGGCGCCGAGCGCCGCTAGGGTAGAACGGCGGAAGAGGTTCATGGCCGCTCGTTCGGCGCGCAGGGGGGGCTGCTCCTTACAACAGCCTGGGATTGACCGCGGATGAGAATCGCGGCACAGCTCTTGATCGCGACCGGGCTCTCAGCTTCGCGCGGTACGCTTCGTCCAAGCCGGATCATTCGCTTCATCCCCCGGCGGTCTTGAGGAATCATCAGAATGCTGTCTCGACTCTCCAAGTTCATCACGGCGACAGGCGCGGCGGCGGCGATCACCACCGGCGCGATGATCCCGCGTCCCGCATCGGCGGACACGACCTCGACGCTGCTCACCGCTGCGGCGGCGATCGGCGCGATCGTCCTGTACAGCAACTACGAGCACAAGCGCGCGGAGGCGAACACGATCGTCGGCTACACGCGCAACGGCGGCACCGTCTACGGCGACGGCCGGATCGTCATGCCGGACGGCCAGACGTACTACCCGAACTCGAACGGCCAGTACGCGATCAACCAGTACGGCTACAACAACGGGTACAACCCGCAGAACTACGGCTATGCGCCGTACGGCTACTACAACAACGGCCAGTACAACAACCTGCCGCGGTACAACACGCCGGGCTACGGGAACGGCTACTACAACAACGGCTACTACAACAACGGCTACTCCAACAACCGCGCCGCGTACGACGCGCAGCGCCGCGCCCAGGAGCAGGCCGCCGCACAGCGCGCCGCCGAGCAGCAGCGCTGGCAGAGCGAGCGGAGCAACGCTGCGTACCAGCAGAACCGCACGGCCTGGCAGCAGAACCAGAACCGCACCGCCCCGCAGAATCAGAACCACCACGACGACAACCGCGACGACCACCGTCACCACTGACGAACGGCGCGGCATGCCGCCGCTCCGGTGAACCGAAGAAGGCCTCGATCGTCGCGATCGGGGCCTTCTCGCGTCGCAACCGCGCCGCGTCCGTCCGGGTAGCTGCGGGCATGAGCCTTCACGCGTGGCTCGCGTTCGCGCTCGTCGCGGTCCTCGTCTCGCTGGTCCCCGGGCCGGCGGTGATCGCGGTCGTCTCGACGGCGCTGCGCGGCGGCTTTCGCGCCTCGCTCGCCGCGAACGCCGGCGTCCTGGTGGGCGACGCGGTCTTCGTCGCGGCCGCGGCGCTCGGGCTCGGCGCCGTGCTCGTCGCATCGCACGCGCTCTTCGCCGCGGTGAAGTGGCTCGGGATCGCGTACCTCGCGTTCCTCGGCGTGCGCGCGCTGCTCGACCGCGGGAGCGGGTTCGCGCTCGACGGCGGCACCGGCGCGCGCCGCGGCGCGTTCCGGCTCGGTCTCACCACCCAGCTCGCGAACCCGAAGGTGATCCTGTTCTTCGGCGCGCTGCTGCCGCAGTTCGTCGATCCCGCGCATCCGGCGGCGCCGCAGTTCGCGCTGCTCGGCGCCACGTTCATCGCAAGCGATCTGCTGGTCTTCACCGGCTACGGCGCGCTCGCGCACGGCGCGCGCCGCGTGCTGCGCAGCCCGCGCGCCGCGCGCGTCACCTCCCGGATCACCGGCGCCGTGATGCTCGGCGCCGCCGCGCGCCTCGCCGCCGAGCGCTGACTCACGCGACGCGCACGATGAACTTCGCGATCGCCGGCCCGCTCAGCACGACGACGAAGATCCGCAGGGTCTGCACCGCGAGCACCAGCGGAACGTTCGCGCCGCTGCCGAGCGCGATGACGGTGACCGAGTCGAGCCCGCCCGGCGTCGTCGCGAGGTACGCGGTCAGCGCGTCGACGTGCACGGTCGCGACCAGCAGCGAGCCGGAGAGCGCGCACAGCGCGAGCAGCACGAACGTCGAGGCGAGCAGTTGCGGCAGCACGCGCACGACGTACGCGACGGTCGCGCGCGTGTAGAGCAGCCCGATCGTCAGGCCGACGGTCAGGTACGCTGCGTCCAGCAGCGGTGCCGGCAGTTGCAACCGCACGAGCCCGGTCCCGTGGAGCACCGCGCCGAGGACCATCGGCCCGAGCAGCCCGCCGGCCGGGATCTTCAGCCGCGTCGCGCCCCACGCGCCCGCCGCGGCGACCGCGATCGTCTCGATCACCGCGACCGGGTCGAACGCCGCCGCGCCGGCGAGCGCCGGATGCGGCGCGCCGTGCGGGAGCAGCAGCCGCGCCACCGCCGAGGCCGACAGCACGACGACCGTCACGCGGAGGTACTGCATGAACGCGACGACGCGCGCGTCGGCACCGTAGTCGATGCTCATCGCGGTCATCGCCGACGCCCCGCCCGGCGCCGAGCCCCAGGCGGCGGTCTCGGCCTCGATCGAGCTGAACCGCGCCAGCACCCAGCCGGCGACCGCGGCCGAGACGATCGTCGTCGCGACGACCAGCGCCATCACCGCCCAGGAGCGCGCGATCGAGGCGACGACCGGCGGGGTGAACGTCTGCGCGATCAGCATCCCGATCGCCGCCTGCGCCGCGGCGAACGCGCCGGGCGGGACCCGCAGCTCGACCAGCCCGCTGGACGCGGCGGCGATCGCGACGACGACCGGGCCGATCAGCCACGGCGCCGGGACCGCCAGCCGCTGGAGCACCGCCGCCGCGGCCGCCCCCGCGAGGATCAGCGCAATCCATTCCAGGGCTCTCCGGGCGGTCACCCCCGCCAGGACCCGGCGTCCGCGAGGCGGGCTGCGCTTGCGTTCCCAATATCAATATGATATCATCGCCGGAACCATGCGTGCTTTCCCGGCGCGTCTGGACGACTTCGTGTACGACGAGCTGAAGCGCAGGTCGGAGACAGAACGCAAGAGCATGAACGCGGTCCTCAACGACTCGCTGGAGCGCCATTTCCGCGGGCACTCCGATGCGAAGGCCGCGCTGCTGCGCGCGCTCGCCGCACTCGACGAAAGCGAGCGGAGCGAGACGTGACCGCGGCGTACAAGTCCGGTTCGACCATGGCACGCACGCTCGAATCGCTCGACCCCGGAATCCCCGTCTACGCCGGTGAGACGCGCGTCGGCGACGTGCGCGCCGTGTACGCCGAGGGGAACGCGCGGATCGCCGAGCTGCTGATCGTCCACTGGGACGCGCGCGGCGAGGAGGTCGCGATCCCGACGACCGAGGTCGCCAGCGTCAACGACGGCGCCGTCCAGCTCATCCGCCAGGAGTCGGACCAGTACGACGACTTCGCGACCTGGGACGCGACGCGGTTTCCGACGATGAAGAAGCTGAAGTGACCGCGACCACCCCGATGAAGTTCTCGATCGTCGTCCCGACCTACAACGAAGCCGGCGGGATCGAGAAGCTGATCGCGACGCTGCGCGACGTCTTCCAGGCCAACGGGCTCGACGGCGAGATCGTCGTCGTCGACGACAACTCGCCCGACGGGACCGGCGCGATCGTCGACCGCCTCGAG
>DATHLL010000310.1:0-4176 GCA_035488195.1 Candidatus Elarobacter sp.
GATCGCGTGACGCGTAAATACGAGGCGCCGCTCCATTCCCTCCCACGGCTGTGCCGTACCTTTCCGAGCACGGTCACGCGCCGGGCCGGCGGCGTCTAGGAGATCAGGCCTCGTCGAAACGCGGTGACGGCGGCATGCGCCCGATCCGACGCGGACAGCTTCTGCAAGATATCGGCGACGTGACCTTTGACCGTCCCCAGGCCCAGGTGCAGGCGCTCGGCGATCTCGGCGTTGCCGGCGCCGTCGGCGATCAGCCGCAGCACCTCGGTCTCGCGCGGCGTCAGCGGCGATGCGCTGGCGGCGACGTCATGGCCGGAAAGCCGCCGCAAGACGACGTGCGCGATCTTGGGATCGAAGTAGGCGCCGCCCGCGGCGACCGTGCGGATCGCGTCGATGACGACCGATGCGTCCGAGGCTTTCACGCAGTAGGCGTCCGCGCCGGCGGCGAGGGCGGCGAGGACTTCTTCTTCCTGCTCCTGCATCGTCAGGATCACGACGTGCGGGGCGTCGGGGAGTGACTTGATCTCGCGCGTCAGCGCGATTCCGTCCTTGCCGGGGAGGCCGAGGTCGATCACCGCGACGTTCGGATGCGTCCGGGCGATCGTCTCGAAGCCTGCGATGCCGTCGGCGGCTTCGGCGGCGACGGCGATCCCTGCGGTTTCGAGCGCCGTCCGAAGGCCCGCGCGCACGAGCGCATGGTCCTCGACGAGCGCGACCTGAATCTCGCTCACTCGCTGGTCTCCTTCGCGCGCGGGAGCGGCTCGGTTCGCGCTCTCGGGAGCGTTACGGTGAAGCTCGAGCCGCGCGGTTCGAGCGGTTCGTAGCGGACGCTGCCGCCGGTCTCCTCGGCGATGCGGCGCACGATGTAGAGGCCGAGCCCGGTGCCGCCGCCGGCGCGCGAGGCGGGCGAGAAGCGCTGGAAGAGCGTCCCGCGCAGTGAGGGGTCGATCCCGAAGCCGTCGTCGGAGACCGTCACGCCGATCGTGGTTCGGTCGCCGCCGATCCGGACGTGGACGTGGCCGTCTTTCGGGGTGTGCTGCAGTGCGTTCGCGATCAGGTTCGCGAGCGCGCGTTTGAGATCGCCGCGCGAGCCTCTCGTGAACGCGTCTGCGGGGGCTTGGACGGCGAGATGCACGCTGCGCGAGTCGGCCATCGCGCGCAGTTCGGAGACGACTTCCGTCGCGACCGCGCTCAGGTCGACGTCGTCGCGCTCGGTGCGGTGTTCGCCGGACTCGAAGCGGGCGACCAGCAGCAGCGTCTCGGCGAGGCGGCTCAGGTCGTCGATCGAGACGCGGCTGTCGCGGAGTACCGTCGCGTAGCGCGGCGGCAGCTCGCCGTAGGCGCCGTCGGCGGCTTGTTTCAAGGTCATCGAGAGGGCGGCGAGGGGCGTGCGGAGGTCGTGCGAGAGCGCGTAGACCAGGTCGCGGATCACGTCTTGGCGTTCGCTCAGCGCGGCGTTGCGTTCGGCGAGCTCGCCGAAGAGGCGCGCTTGGCTCAGCGCGTTCACCGCGGCCGTTCCGTAGGCGCGCGCGCTTTGCAGCGCGGTTTCGTCGGGTGTTTCGGCGTTCGACGTCACGACCAGGACGCCGAACGGCGTGCCGCGGTCGGCGAGCGGGATCGCCAGCGCGCTGCGCGCTTCGAGGCGGTCCAGCACGAAGCGGCCGACCGGGTCGAGCGCGCGCACCGCGCTCACCGTGCCGTCGTCGGCGGCGCGGTGCGTCAGCGAGACGATCTCCGAAGGCGGGCGGCCGTCGAGCACGTCCACGTCGTCGGTGCCGACGCGCGCCGCGAGCACCTCGTCGCCCGTCCCGCTCGGGTACCAGTAGGCGGCGACGCCGTCGAGCGCGCGCGGCGCTTCGCGCACGACGGCACGTTTTACCAAGTCGGGAGAGAGCGAGGCGCGCATGTGGTCCGCCGCGGTCGCGAGCCGCGCTTCGCGGCGCGCGCGCGCCTCCTGCGCGAGGACGCGGCCGACGTCCTCGGCCCGTTCCTGCACCGCGGTGCTCAGGTATCCGACCAGCACGATCGAGAGCGCCGAGAGGAGGCGGTCGCCGATGCCGATCGCCTCCCAGCGATAGCCGTCGCGCCCGGCATCGACGAACGCGGCGATCGCGTCCGCGGCGAGCGCGCAGAGCACCAGTGCGGCCGTCAGGCGGCGGCTGCGCGTCAGCGCGGCGAGCACGATCGGGACGTCGAGCAGGATCGCGACCACCAGCGTCTGCGGCGTCAGCGTGTCGACGGCAAACGCCGCGATCAGCAGCGCGAAAGCGGCAACGGCGACGGCTTGCGAGCGCACGGTCAGCGCTTCGGGGAGCCGGGGAGCCGACCTGCGAAGGCCACCGCGTGCGGGACGAACGACGGTCCGACGCCGCGACGCTCCTGGCCGAGCTCGGCCTCACCCCGAAGCTCACCATCTATCTCGGCGGCGCACCCGGCGCCGGCAAGACCCACCGTCTGCTGACCGACGCGCTCGGCGAAGCGAAAGCCGGGCGCCGCGTCGCGATCGGCTGGATCGAGACCAAGCACCGCCCGCAGCTCGAGGCGCTCGCCGCGCCGCTGCCGCGCATTCCGCCGCGGCGCTTCGCCGCGGGCGGGAGCGCGGCGATCGCCGATTTCGATCTCGACGCCGCGCTCGCGAGCGACTACGAGACGATCGTCCTCGACGAGCTCGCGCACGCCAACCCGGCCGGCGCCGCGCACGCGAAGCGCTGGCAGGACGCGCTCGCGCTCCGCGCCGCGGGGAAGTCCGTCCTCGGCGCGTTCAACGTCATGCACCTCGACACGGTGGCGCCGGTCGCTGAGCGGATCACCGGCTTCCCGATCCGCGAGCTCGTCCCGATCGCGTTCCTGCGCAAAGCCGACCGCGTGATCGCGCTCGACGTCGCGCCGTCGATCCTCGAGTCGCGGCTGCGCACCGGGCGGATCGTCCGCGACGAGGACGTCGAGCGCGCCGCCGCGGGGCTGTTCCAGCCGAAGAACCTGGCGATGATGCGCGAGCTGCTGCTGCGCGTCGTCGACGATCTCACCGTCCCGGTCGTCGCGCCGAGCAAGGTCTCGATCGCGCTCGCGGCGGTGACCGGCGTGACGGACGTCGAGCACTTCGTGCGCCGCGCGGCGGCGTTCGCCGACGCGCTCGATCTCGCGCTCGAGACCACGGGGCTCGAAGGCGTCGACCGCGACCGGCTCGCCGCCGCGACGCTGCAGGCCGACGGCGGCGTCGTCCCCGTCCCGCCCGGGCTCGCGCGCGGCGATCTGCGCGAGGTGCGCGCCTCGTTGCTGATCGTCCCGCACGGGCCGCTCGCCGACCGCATCCTGGAACGGCCGCTCGACCGCGATCTGCTGATCGCCGATCCCAACACGGTGCCGCTCACCGCGCTCGAGCGCGGGCGGCACCCGTACGGCTTCGTTCTCGGCGACCGGCTGCGCATCGGCTACGGGAAGCTCACCATCTATCTCGGCTCGGTCGCGGGGAGCGGGAAGACCTACGCGATGCTCGACCGCGCGCACCAGCTCGTCGAGGACGGCGCCGACGTCGTCGCGGCGCTGGTCGAGACGCACGGCCGCCCCGACACGATCGCGCAGCTCGCCGGGATCGAGCAGATCCCGCGGCTCCCGAACGGCGAGATGGACTTGGAGACGCTGCTGCTGCGCCGCCCGCAGGTCGCGCTGATCGACGAGCTCGCGCACACGAACCTCTCGGCCGGCGCGCGCGCGAAGCGCTACGACGACGTGATCGCCGTGCTCCGCAACGGGATCGACGTGCTGACCACGCTCAACGTGCAGCATCTCGCCGGCGTCGGCGACGCGGTCGAGCGGCTGACCGGGACGCGCGTGCGCGAGACGCTGCCGGACAGCGTGCTCGAGTTCGCCGACGAGGTGATCTTCGTCGACGTCACCCCCGACGTGCTCCGCCAGCGTTTGCGCGAAGGGAAGATCTATCCGACGGAGCGGATCGACGCGGCGCTCTCGCACTTCTTCCGCACCGAGAACCTCGCCGCGCTGCGCGAACTCGCGGTGCGCGAGATGCTGCGCGCGCGATCAGCTCGATCTCGCGCTCGCGCGGCGCCACGCCCAGCACGATGTGTGCGAAAGGCCGTTCGCGGCGCGACTCGTAGCGGGCGCGGACCATCTCGCGGACGGCCAGTTCGCGCAGCGCGGCGAGGTTCTCGGTGCGGA
>DATHLL010000311.1:0-4200 GCA_035488195.1 Candidatus Elarobacter sp.
AGGGGATCGCCCAGGAGGGGATCGCCCAGGAGCGCATCGCGCAAGAGCGCATCGCTCAGGAAGGCATAGCCCAAGAGCGCATCGCTCAGGAGGGGATTGCGCAAGAGCGCATCGCTCAGGAGGGGATCGCCCAGGAGCGCATCGCTCAAGAGGGGATCGCGCGAGAGCGCGGGCGCTGAGCGTCGGCGTGCCCGGCTGCGAGCGGCGTCGCGGCCGGGCTTCGGGCCGTTCTCGCTACGGGCTCGTTCCGGTCATGCCGTGACGACGAGCCCGATCGCCGCGGCGCCCATGAGCAGGATCGTCACGACGATCCACGCGTTCGAGGCGCGGCCGTTCTTCCAGCGGCCCATCATCTCACGGTGGTTGCCGGCGAGCGCGATTCCGATCAGCAGCGGGACGGCGACGAACCCGTTCACCACCGCCGACCAGAACAGCATCCCGACCGCGTCGACGCCGAACAGGTCCGCGACGACGCCGAACGCGATGCCGAGCACGATCACCGTGTAGAACGAGCGCGCCGACGACGGCTTCGCGTCGAGGCCCGCGCTCTTCCAGCGGAACGTCTCGGCGAGCGCGTACGCCGACGAGCCGGCCAGCACGGGGACCGCCAGCAGCCCCGCGCCGAGCACGCCGAGCGCGAACAGCCAGTACGCGCCGTCGCCGGCGAGCGGCCGCAGCGCCTCCGCGGCGTCGCGCACGCTCTGGATCCTCACGTGATGCGCGTAGAGCGTCGTCGCGGTCGTGAGCACGATGAACCACGACACCGCGTTCGAGAAGATCATCCCGGTGGTGACGTCGGCGCGCGAGGCGCGGATCTCGGCCTCGGTCGCGCCGCGCCGCCGCGCGACCGTCGTGCGCCCGATCGCGCGCTCTTCCTCGACCTCGAGCGCCGCCTGCCAGAAGAAGAGGTACGGAGTGATCGTCGTGCCGAGGAAACCGACGAACGTCGCGAGCCACATGCGCTCGAAGCGGATCTCGGGGATCAGCGTGTGCCGCAGCGCCGCGAGCCAGTCGACGCCGACGACGAACGCCGCGACGACGTAGGCGAACAGCGTGAGGCACAGCCACTTCACCACCGCCGCGAAGAGCTTGTACGAGGCGAAGACCTCGACCACGATCAGCAGCGCGCCGAGCCCGACCGCCCACGCGCCCGACGGAACGTGCGTGACCAGATCCGCGGCCGACGACATCCCGGCGATGTCGGCCGCGATGTTCAACGTGTTCGCGGCGACGACCAGGAACACGAGCGCGCGCAGCAGCCACAGCGGCATCACGCGCCGCATCCCGGACGCGAGCCCCTGGCCGCTGACCATCGCGATCCGCGCGCACATCTCCTGGACGACGATCATCATCGGCGCGGTGATCAGCGCGACCCACAGCAGCCCGTAGCCGAGCGAGGCGCCCGCGATCGCATAGGTCGCGATCCCCGACGGGTCGTCGTCGGCCGCCCCCGTGACGACGCCGGGGCCGATGCGCTTGGAGCACCAGGCGATGCCGCTGCGGCAACCGCTGAGGAAGACCGCGGTCGCGCTCTGGGGCCTCAAACGGCGCCGGCTCCGGACATCTCCTCCATTACTTCGGCGACATGACGTTGATCATCCAGTCGATCCCGTACCGGTCGGTCAGCATTCCGAAGTCCGCGCCCCAGAACGTCTTCTGGAACGGCATCGTGACGGTCCCGCCCTCCGCGAGCGCGTCGAAGACGCGCTTCCCTTCGGCTGCGTCGTCGCCGCCGAGCGACATCGTGATGCGTCCGGCGCCCTCCGGGCCCTGGTGCGACGGCGGGCGGTCGGAGCCCATGAACTTCACCGTCGGCGCCTTGAGGTTCGCGTGCATGACCTTGTCCTTCCAGTCCGGCGGCAGCTCCATCTGGCCGGGCGGCGCGTCGCCGAAGCGGTTGATCTCGGTGACCTCGCCGCCGAAGACGCGGGCGTAGAAGTTCAGCGCCTCCTCGCAGTTCCCGTTGAAGCTGAGATACGGCTCGAGCTCGAGCATGCCATTACCCTCCGGCAGTCAGACCAGCTTGGCGAGGTTCTCCGCGAACTGTGCGACGGTCTTCTGCGCGACGCCTTCGATCAGGCGGCCGCCGACCGTGGCGACAATCCCGCTGATCTGCGCGTCCGTGCGCAGTGAGACGTGCGTCTTGCCGTCGCGCGCGGTCGCGGTGGAGACGACCGTGGCACTCACGCCGCCGCGGCCGCGCGCCTCGTCGCCCTTGACGCGCAGCGTCGCGGCGTGCGCGGCGTCGTCGAGCGACTCGACGACGATCGTCGCGCGATAGCTTACCGAGACGGGCCCGACCTTCACCGACACCTTGGCGCGGTAGGTGCGCTCGTCGACCACCTCGGTGATCTCGGCGTTCGGGATGCAGGTCGCCACGCGCGGGACGTCCTTGAGCAGCGGCCAGACGCGCTCGACCGGCGCGTCCACCTCGAACGAATCCTCGATGATCACGACAGCGAGACCGGCTCGCGCGCGTTGTGCACGGGGAGGTCGTTCTCGGAGAGGCGGCCGCCGCGGCGGTTCTCGCGCAACGCGACGATCTCGGCGGCGATCGAGATCGCGGTCTCCTCGGGCGTGCGCGCGCCGATGTCGAGCCCGATCGGCGCGCTGATCCGCGCCAGATCGTCCTCGGAGACGCCCGCGGCACGGAGCTCCGCGACGCGGTTCGCGTGCGTGCGGCGGCTCCCCATCGCGCCGATGTAGCCGGCGTTCTTGCGCAGCGCGACCTGGATGACCGGGATGTCGAACTTCACGTCGTGGGTGAGGATGATCAGCGCGGTCCGCTCGTCGACCCGCGCGTTCTCGAGGAACTCGTCGGGCCACGCGACGATCACCTCGTCGGCGTCGGGGATCCGCTGCTTCGTCGCGAAGACCGGGCGCGCGTCGACCACGGTGACGCGGTAGCCGAGATACTTCCCGATCCGCGCCATCGCGCGCGAGAAGTCGATCGCGCCGAAGACGTACATGTCGGGCTTCGGCGCGTAGGCGGCGATGAACAGCCGCACCTCGACGCCGACCGGCTCGCCGTCCTCGCCGAACGTGCGGATGTGGTTCTCGCCGACGGCGAGCAGCGCGCGCGCCTCGCCGGCCGCCGCGTGGTTCAGCCCCGGCGTGCCCAGATCGCCGTACGCCTCGTCGTTGAGCACCAGCAGCTTCGCGCCGGCGTGCGCGCCGTCGAGCCGCGTCACCAGCGCGACCGGCGTCTCGGCGTGCAGCGCCTCGGCGAGCCGCTCGAAGAGCGTCACCAGTCGAGCCGCTCCACGAAGACGTGGATCGTCCCGCCGCAGGTCAGCCCGACCGAGATCGCGTCGGCGTCACTGATCCCGTACGTCACCAGCCGCGGCCGCCCGCCGGCGATCGCGTCCTGCGCCTCCTCGTAGACCGCCGACTCGACACAGCCGCCGCTCACCGAGCCCGCGACGTCGCCGCGCTCGTTGACCGCCATCGTCGCGCCCGGATCGCGCGGCGCCGACTGCTCGACGCCGACGACGGTCGCGACCGCGACGCGCTGGCCTTCGTCCTTCCAGCGCTCGATCGTCTCCAGAACGTCGATCATTCGGTCCTCCCTTCGATGGCGGAGGCGACCGCCTCCAGCGTGCGCAGGCTATGACCCGACAAGAAGGCGTCGAGATACGGCAGCGCCGCCGCCATCCCTCGGGCGAGCGGCTCGTAGGCCGGGTGGCGCTTGTGCGGGTTGACCCAGACGATCCGCCGCGCGAGCCGCCGCAGCCTGAGCATTTCGACGCCGACGAGCGCCGGATCGTCCCGCTCCCAGCCGTCGGAGAGGATCACGACGGTCCCGCCGCGCGCCGCGCCGCGCTGGGCGAAGCGGTCGTTGAACGCGCGCAACGCGGCGCCGATCCGCGTCCCGCCGCCGTAGTCGCGCACCGTCACGGCGATCGCGCTCATCAGCCGCTCGTCGTGCGCCCGCTTCAGCAGCGGCGTGAGGTCGGTGAGCTGCGTCGCGAACGCCAGCGCGCGGACGCGCGGCCGCGCGCGCGCCGTGACGCGCGCGTACTGCAGCAGCGCGCGAGCGAACGGCTCCATCGAGCCGGAGACGTCGAGGAGGAACACCACCGGCCGCAGCCGCTCGCGCCGCCGCGTCGCGCGCCGGCGGATCAGCTCGCCCGCCGTGCGCGCCGCGCCGCGCAGCGTCCCGCGGAAATCGAACCGGTCGCCGCGCGCGTGCGCGCGCCG
>DATHLL010000312.1:0-7347 GCA_035488195.1 Candidatus Elarobacter sp.
CCGCGCTGGTGCGCGCGGGAGAGACGGTCGCCTCGGAAGCCGCCGCACTCGCCGAGCTGACCGCCTCGCTGCGCGAAGCCTCGGCGACGCTGACGACCGCGATCTCGCGCTTTCGGGAGTCGCACGCCGATGCGCCGCAGCGCATCGGCGTGCTCACACCGTGACCTGACGCCGCTCGGCGCTAGACGTCGGGCCCCTTGAAGATCCGCACCCGCCGGTTCGGCTCGAGCCCGGTCGAGCGCGACTGCAAACGGTAGCGCTCGGCGAGCTGGTGCTGCATGCGGCGAATGTACGAGGTCTGCGGCGTCAGCTCGATCGCGCGGCTGTCGAGGAGCACCTGGTAGACGGCTTCCTCGGCCTCGCGCATCGCGATCTCTTCGACGTCGATCGAGGGCAGGTTGAAGACGTCCTTGAGCGCGTTCTGGATCTGCGTCGTCGTGTTCGTCTTGATCGAGTAGATCGGGACGTTCTCGGCCGCGATCTGCTTGAGGCGCTCGGACTCCTTGCGCTCGAGCGTCTTGAGCGTCAGCACGACGTCGGCGTCGTCCCACTTCCGCGCGATCGAGGCGTGGACGCGCAGGTTGTGCACCGCGCGCTCGATCTTGTTCCGCGAGACGCCGTACGGGAAGATCATCAGCGGCTTCGCGTCCTCGGGGACCGCCTCGCCGGCGGCGCCGAAGATCGTCGACTCGTCGTCGCGCGGCTGCACGCGCAGCTCGCGGATCTTCTCCGGCGCGATCGCCTCCGGGTTCGCGTGCTGCACGATGTCGATCGCGCCGCCGACCGTGCGCTGGCGCACCTCGGGCTGCGGCTGGTAGCCGCGCAGCAGCGCGTCGACGACCTCGCCGACGTTCTGGTGGATCGCGAGCCGGTCGCGGTCCTGGATCTCGACGACGACGTCGAAGGTCGGCGGCTGCTTCCGCTCGAGGACCGTCTTGCGCGTCCCGCGGCGGCGCGCTTCCTCGTCGGAGAGCGTGACCGCGCTGATCCCGCCGAGCAGATCGGAGAGCGTCGGGTTCATCAGCAGGTTCTCGAGCGTCTGCCCGTGCGCGGTGCCGATGAGCTGCACGCCGCGCTCGGCGATCGTGCGCGCCGCGAACGCTTCGGCCTCGGTCCCGATCTCGTCGATGACGATCACCTGCGGCATGTGGTTCTCGACCGCTTCGATCATCACGTTGTGCTGCAGATGCGGATCGGTCACCGGCATGCGGCGCGAGTGCCCGATCCCCGCGTGCGGGACGTCGCCGTCGCCGGCGATCTCGTTGGACGTGTCGACGATCACGACGCGCTTGCGGTCCTCCGCGAGGACGCGCGCGCACTCGCGCAGCATCGTCGTCTTGCCGACGCCGGGGCGCCCGAGCAGACAGATCGACTTCCCGCTGCGGATCACGTCGAGGACGATGTCGATCGTCCCGTAGACCGCGCGCCCGACGCGGCAGGTCAGCCCGACGATGCGCCCGGTGCGGTTGCGGATCGCGCTGATGCGGTGGAGCGTCTGCTCGATCCCCGCGCGGTTGTCGCCGCCGAACGGCGAGAGCCGCGAGGTGACGTGCGCGATGTCTTCCGACGTGACCGAGGTCTCGCTGAGGAACACGAAATCGTCCTCGAAGCGCGCCTCCGGCGGGCGGCCGAGGTCGAGCACCACTTCGATGACGCTGTCGATGTTCGGAAGACGGACGAGCGCTTGGCGGATGGGGAGGGGGAAGATGTCCAGGAGCTGGGTCAGCTCCCAGTTGGGCACGAAGGACTCGGCGTTAACGGCCAACCTGTCTCCTCGTCGACGTCTGTCGATTGTCGATCGCCGCACCCTCCGTCGCCGGAGAACCGCGACGGGAGAACGGCTTCCCGCCCGCCTGCCCGATCACCTGGAAACTCACCTGTCAAAATACCCGCACGAGGCCGAATTTGTTGCGGTTGCCCGCTCGCGCTAAAGGACGGCCGCCGCGCTGCCGATAACGCGCGGCCATGGCGACGCGGTATCTGGAAGACTACCCGGTCGGAAGCAGCGCCGAGATCGGCAGCGTGCAGGTCACCGAAGACGAGATCCGCTCGTTCGCGACGCGGTACGACCCGCAGCCGTTCCACACCGATCCGGAGCAGGCGAAACGCTGGCCGTACGGCGGGCTGATCGCGAGCGGCTGGCACACCGCGTCGATGATGATGCGCGTCGTCGTCGACGAGTTCATCGATCCCGAGACGAGCCTCGGCTCGCCCGGCCTCGGCCCGATCCGCTGGAAGCTTCCGGTGCGCCCCGGCGACACGCTGCGCGTGCGCGCGCGCGTCGTCGGCAGCCGCGTCTCGCAGAGCAAACCCGACCGCGGCACGCTCACCTTCGAGATCGACGTCCTGAACCAGAACGGCGAGACCGTGATGACGGTCGAGGACTGGCTCGCGATCGTCCGCACGCGCCCGGCTGCGGCTCACCCTTCGACGAGCTCAGGGTGACATTACCACAACGTCATCCTGAGCTTGTCGAAGGATGCGCCGCAGCCGTCACGTCCGCCGTGATCTCCCGCAGGGCCGCCTGATACTCCGCCGACAGGCGCGCGACGAACTCGGCGACGGTCGGGACGTGGCGCACCGCGCCGATCCCCTGTCCCGAGCCCCAGATGTCGCGCCACGCCTTCGTCTTCTCGCCGGCGAAGTTCATCTTCGAGGGATCGCTCTGCGGCAGGTTGTCGGGGTCGAGCCCCGCGCGCTCGATCGACGCGCGCAGATAGTTCCCGTGCACGCCGGTGAAGAGGTTCGTGTAGACGATGTCGTGCGCCCCTGACGCGACGATGGTCTGCTTGTAGTCCTCGCTCGCGTTCGCCTCGCGCGTCGCGATGAACGCCGAGCCGACGTAGGCGAAGTCCGCGCCCATCGCGCGCGCCGCCAGCACCGCGCGCCCGTTCGCGATCGCGCCCGAGAGCGCGAGCGGCCCGTCGAACCACGCGCGGATCTCCTGGACGAGCGCGAACGGCGACCACGTCCCCGCGTGCCCGCCGGCGCCCGCGGCGACCGCGATCAATCCGTCGGCGCCTTTCTCGACCGCCTTGCGCGCGAACGCGGCGTTGATCACGTCGTGCAGCACGACGCCGCCGTACGAATGGACCGCCTCGTTCACCTCGGGCCGCGCGCCGAGCGAGGTGATCACGACCTGCACGCGCCGCTTCACGCACACGTCCAGATCGTGCATCAGCCGCACGTTCGACTTGTGCACGATCAGGTTCACGCCGAACGGGGCCGAGGGCCGCTCCGGATGCGCGGCGTCGTGCGCGGCGAGCTCGCCTTCGATGCGGTCGATCCACTCCTCGAGCGCGGACTCCGGCCGCGCGTTCAGCGACGGAAACGTCCCGACGACCCCCGCCTTGCACTGCGCGATGACGAGCTCGGGCTGCGAGACGATGAACATCGGCGCGCCGATCACGGGCAGCGCGAGCCCGCGCGAGGACAGCTCCACGCCGCACCGTCCGTGATGGCGGCGCGATTCTCCTCGGCGGCGCTATGCCACGCCGCGCCCGAAGGCGCTGCCGCGGCGTAACGCCAGCCACCGCTCGAACGCGTCCGCCGGCATCGGCCGGGCGTAGACGAAGCCCTGGCCGTGCGTGCAGCCGGCCGCGCTGAGGAACGCGACCTGCTCCATCGTCTCGACGCCCTCGGCGACCGTCTCGAACCCGTACCGCTTCGCGATCGAGACGACCGCCTCCACGATCGTGACGTCCTGCGCGTCGTGCGGCGTCCCGCTGATGAAGGTGCGGTCGATCTTCACGACGTGGATCGGGAGGGCGCGAAGCCGCGCCAGCGAGGAGTAGCCCGTCCCGAAGTCGTCGAGCGCGACCGCGAGCCCGGCGTCGCGCAGCAAACCGATCGCCTTCGCCATCTCGTCGACGTTGTCCATGACGGCGCTCTCGGTGATCTCGACGCCGACGCCGCGCAGGTCCCCGGCGAGTTCGGCGAGACGCCCGGCGAGCGTGCTCGACCGCAGCTCCATGGCCGAGACGTTGCACCACGCGGTGAACCGGGGATCGACGCGCCGCCACGGAGCGCTGATCCGCACCGTCTCGCGCATCACCCACGCGCCGAGCTGCTCGGCGAAGCCGTGGCGTTCGGCGAAGCCGATGAACTCGGAGGGCGGCAGCAGGCCCCGCACCGGGTGGTTCCAGCGGATCAGCGCCTCCGCGCCCGCGATGCGGCCTTCGCGCAGATCGATGTGCGGCTGGAAGTGGAGGACGAGCTCGTCGTTCGCGAGCGCGCGCGCCAGCTCGTCCTTGAGCCGGCGGACGGTCAAGAAATCCTTCTCGACTTGGCGGTTGAAGAACGCGTAACGCGCGCGTCCGTTCTGCTTCGCGTCGAAGACCGCCGTGTCGGCGCGCGCGAGCAGCTCCTCGAAGCCGCGCGCGTCGTCCGGGAAGAGCGCGATTCCGATGCTCGCGGTGAGCGAAACCCGCTCCTTCCCTTCACGGTCGCCGGTCGAGAAGGCGTCGCGAAACGCGCCGAGATACGGGCGGACGCGCTGCTCCGCGTCGAGCCGCGACGCGACGCCGGGCATGAGGACGGCGAAGCTGTCGCCGCCGAGCCGCGCGACGACGTCGCCGGGAGGCGCGGTCTGCAGCAGCCGCGCGGCGACCTCGACCAGGATCGCGTCGCCGGTCTGATGGCCGAGCGTGTCGTTGACGATCCGAAAGCCGTCGAGCGCGACGACGGCGAGGGCGAGCGGCTCGTTCGCGCGCACCGCGGCGAAGCCGCGCGCGCGAAACGTCGGGCGGTTGAAGATCCCGGTGAGCTGGTCGTGCTCGGACTGATAGCGCAGCCGCTCGAACTGCGCGCGCTGCATGAGCCGCGCGGCGCACATCGCGGCGAGCGTCTCGATGTACGAATGGTCGAGCTCCGAGAAGGCCTCGTCGCCGAACGGCTCCGGCGAGACGAAGCCGAGGTAGTAGAGCGTCTGCGCGACGCGAAACGGGGTGCCGATCGCGGCGCGCCACGGCAGCCGCTCGAGCCTCCCGCCGGTCGCGAAGCGCTCGTCGGTGCGCACGTCGCTCCACGACCGTGTCGCCGTGTCGCCGAGCACCGCGCCGAGAAACGTCTCCCGCACCGGGAGCCGGTCTCCGGTGCGCGCGACGTCGGGGCCGACGAACCGCTCCGTCGCCGCGTCGATCACGAGCTCCGCGCCCTCGACGTGGCCCACGACGCCGTGGAAGGTCCGCCCCGCGTGGATCAGACTCGTCGCGTCGTCGAGGACCGCGGGCAGGAAGGCGTCGTCGCCGGCGATCGACGAGTTCGTCTGCCACAGCCGCCGCAGTCGCTCCCGGTGTTCCTCCGCCCGGCGCGTCTCTCGTTCCAGCGTCTCACCGAGCGCGTACGCGCGCTGGCTCCAGCGCAGCATTGCGCCGATCGTCGCGACGAGCACGAACCCCGAAGCGAAGACGTAGTACGCCCGCCCGACGTACCACAAGAGCGTGAACCGGGCGTCGCCGAGCAGGTTGGTCGTCATCTCGATGGTCAGCGCGACGAGCGCGAGCAGCAGCGCGCCGTCGCGCGCGCCGCGCCTCGGGATCGCGATCACCAACGCCAAAGCCGTGCCGCAGAGGAAGAGGACGAGCGAGCCGACGCCGGAGGTCCGGTAGCCGCTGAGCTCGGTGCGTTGCACGAGCGCCGGGAGCCACGGCTCGGCCGCGAGGATGACGGCGAGAATCGTGATCCCCGCGAGCGCGCTCGGCACGGCGATCCGCCGCATCGCGCCGGGCCGGACGTCCGGTACCCCCGCCTTCCTCTCCCGCCCGCGCAAGACGGCGTACGCCGCCGCTCCGGCGGGAAACGCGACGTGCCAGGCGAGCCACAACCACGTCGAGGACTTCACCGGCAGGACGCCGGCTCGGTCGTGACCGAGCGGGATCGCGAACGGCAGCGCGGCGGCGATGAGACCGCACGCGAGAAAGACGCCGGCGAGGACCGCGATCGTCAGGCGGTCGGAGCGCCGGTACGCCGTGAGCAGCACCGCGAAGGTCGCGAGCTGCGCGAGGGCCGAGACCGCCGCGGCCCCGGGAAGGAGCAAGCGCGCCCATGCGCCGAGCGGCAGATTTGCGAACGGCAGCGCGGCGGCGAACGGGAACACGAGCGCGATCGCGTACGCGGACGTCGGATACGCGGCGACGCGCGAGAAAGCAGCCGCGAGCGCACCTCCGCGAGGACGCGCGGAAAGAGCCCCTTGCATAAACACCCTTTCGCAGGTCGGGGGGTCCTTCATAGTGTACGGTAGTTGACGGAGCGCGTCCAATGCCGCTTCTTCCGTCACCAATGCGTGCCAGGTATAGATGGAGCTCCGTGACCTCGAATGGTTCGTCGCGGTCGCCGAATACGGCTCGTTCAGCCGCGCGGCGGACGCCCTCCATGTGAGTCAGCCCGCGCTGAGCCGCCGCATCGCCGCGCTCGAAGGCGAGCTGGGCGTCCCGCTCTTCTCTCGCGCGCGCCGGCAGATCGAGCTCACCGCCGCCGGACGCGCACTCGCCCGCGAAGCGCGAGGCATCGTCGCCGAAGCGCGCATGGCCGTCGACATCGCGCGCAGCGCCGCCCGCGGCACCTTCGGGCACCTGCGGATCGGGTATCGGAGCGCGTTTCGCCACCGCCTCCTTCCCTGCTCGCTGAAGCTCATGCGCGAGCGGCATCCCGAGATCGGCATGACCGTGACCGCCGCGGCGATGGGCGACCTCATCGACCGGCTGCGCGGCCGCGTCCTCGACGTCGCGCTCATCACGTGGGACCGCGCCCCCGAAGGGCTCGCCGCCGAGGCGCTGCGCGAGGTTCCGATCAAGGTCGCGCTCCCCGAGCGTCACCCTCTCGCGAACCGCGACGTCGTCCCGCTCGCCGCGCTGGCCGACGAGCCGTTCGTCGGGATCGGCGAGAGCGACGTCCCCGGCTACGGGTCCGCCATCCGCGCGCTCTGCGAGGCGGCGGGGTTCACGCCGCGGACCGTCGCTCAAGTCGACGCGGCGGATCTGCTCCTCGCGTGCGTCTCCTCGGGCGTCGGCGTCGGGCTGATCCACGTCGACGAAGACATCCCCGTTCGCGGCGTCGTCTTTCGCGACATCGAGCCGCGCGGGGAGCCGATCGGTTTCCTGGCGGTGCGCCGTCCCGGCGACGACGATCCCGTGCTGACGCGATTCCTCGATTGCCTGCGCGACGCCGAAGCGGAGCTCGCCGCCGAGCGCGCACGCGCGCGGCGCGCGCGCTAGATGTAGAGACCACGCGCATCGTTGACAGGGACTGACCCCGAAGAGGTGGGTGTTCGACGCCTACTTCTCCGGAGGTCAGCTCTGTGATTATGCACCCTCAGGCCCGTACCACGCCTCTTCTTCGGCGAGAAAT
>DATHLL010000313.1:0-3589 GCA_035488195.1 Candidatus Elarobacter sp.
ACGGCCTTTACCGGCGAGAGCGCGATCGACGAAGCGCTCGCTGAACTCGTGCGACTCAGCCCCGCCGAAGTGGTCACCGACGTTCCGGAGGAAGTGCGTCGCGGCGTCGAGGCGCAGTTACCGAACGTGCGCATCACGGCGCCGCCGCTCGCCGCCGTTGAAGAGCGCGGGCGCGCTCCGATCGCCGGCTTTTCGCTTGACGAGACGGCCGCGATGCAACGCTCCTTCGACGCCCTCGGCGCCTTCGTTCGCCGAGCTGGACTGGGCGTCGAGGGCGGCCTCATCCGCGAGCCGGAATTCTATCGCTCGCAAACGTTCCTCGCACTCGACGCGAACACGCGCCGTCACCTCGACCTGGTAAAGGCGTCGGGCGCGAATCCGAGAGCGACGCTCCTGGCCACCGTCGACCGCTGCAAGACGGCAATGGGATCTCGCCTGCTGGCGCGCTGGATTCTCGCGCCGCTCGTCGACCGTTCGGCGATCGAACGCCGCGCCGACCGCGTCGCGGCGCTGTGCAACGATTATGGCGCTCGTTCGACGCTCCAAGAATTTCTCGGGGGAACCTTCGATTTGGAGCGGATCGCGCAGAAAGTTCGCTTCCGGCGCGCGCTCCCGCGCGACCTCGCTTCGCTGCGCCGCACCCTCGCGCTGCTCGACCCGATCACCGACGCGCTGCACGACGCTGCGCTGCCGGCCGGGCTGCACGCCATCGCCGGGCGGATCGGCTCCTTCGACGACGTGCGCAACGACCTCGTCACCGCCTTGGTCGACGAGCCGCCGGCGACGCTCGCCGACGGCGGCGTGATTCGTGCGGAGGCGAGCACGGAACTCGCCGAGTGCGTCGCGCTGCGCGGCGACGCGCGGTCGCGAATCGCCGGGCTCGAAGAGCGCGAGCGCGAGCGAACCGGGATCAAGTCGCTCAAGGTCAAGTACGCCTCGGCGTTCGGCTACGCGATCGAGGTCCCGAAGGCGCAGATCAGCAACGTCCCGCCGGACTACACGCGCAAGCAGACGCTGGCGAGCGGCGAGCGCTATGTGACTCCTGAACTGCGCGAGCTGGACGCGGCGATCGCCTCGGCGGAGTCCCGCCAACTGCGGCTCGAACACGCATTGTACGAAGCGCTGGTCGAGCGGATCGCCGAACGCGTGGACGAATTGCTCGCGACCGCCGATGCGCTGGCGGAGCTCGACGCGTATTGCGCGCTCGCGCAGGTCGCCGGCGAGCGCGGCTACGTGCGGCCGGTGTTCGTCGAGGAGAGCATCGTCGCGGTCGACGACGGGCGCCATCCGGTGATGGAGCCACTGCTCGGCTCGTCGTTCGTCCCCAACGACTTGCGGCTGAGCGTCGACGCGTCGCGCTTCATCCTGCTTACGGGCCCGAACATGGGCGGCAAGTCGACGTATTTGCGCCAGACGGCGTTGCTCGTCGTACTCGCGCAGATCGGCTCGTTCGTCCCCGCGCGCGCCGCGCGGCTGGGGATCGTCGACCGCATCTTCACGCGAATCGGCGCGGGCGACGACCTCGCCGCCGGGCACTCGACGTTCTACATCGAGATGGCCGAGGCGGCGAACATCTTGCGCCGCGCGACCGACCGCAGTCTGCTGCTGATCGACGAGATCGGGCGCGGAACGGGAACCGTCGACGGCCTCGCGATCGCGCAGGCGATCTGCGAGTACCTGCTCGAGCGCGAGTCGCGCGCGCCGATGGTGCTCTTCGCGACGCACTTCCACGAGCTGGTCTCGCTCTCCGAGCGCTGGCCGCTGCTGGCGAACTTCCACATCACCGCCGTCGAGAGCACGCGCGGCGGCGCGCCGGTCTTCTCGCACCGCGTCCTGCCCGGGTCGTCGTCGCGCTCGTTCGGGATCGAGGTCGCGCGGATGGCCGGACTGCCGCCTACCGTCGTCGCCCGCGCGCGCGAGGTGGCGGCCGTTCTCGAAGGGCGCCCGGCGCTGGAGACGGCCGCTCCGCTGCGCGGAAAGCTCGCCAAACCCGAGATCGTCGAGCAGCCGCTGCTCTTCGAGCTGCATTGACGTTCCTTCGGGCCGACCTGGGGCAGGGTGCGCACGGGTAGGAGCACCCTGATGGACCATACCGTCTGGCTGAGCCGGAACGAGCTGGACGCGATCACCGAGGCGGCCTGGGTGCTGATCGCGATCGCGATCGGCCTCGTCGTGCACCGCGTCAGCTACTGGCTGCTCTCGCGCTGGGCCGAGCGCTCGCACAACTGGTTCGCGGGCTCGGTCGTGCGCCGCACCTGCCGGCCTGCGGCGTACGTCGTTCCGCTGCTCGCCATCCTGATCGCGGAGCAGTTCCTCGATCTGCCGCCCGTGTGGACGAACGCGATCGTGCACGCGAGCGGCCTGCTGACGATCGCGGGCGTCGGCTGGACGCTGATCGCGCTGATCCGCCTGTGGGGCGACGTCGTCGTCGCGCGGCACCGGATCGACGTCGAGGACAACCTGCTCGCGCGCCAGCTCGGCACGCGGGTCGACATCCTGAGCCGCGTCGCGGTGACGATCGTCGTCATCGTGACGGCGGGGATGATCCTCATGACGTTCCCCGCGATCCGGGCGCTCGGCACGACGCTGCTCGCGTCGGCGGGGCTCGCCGGGATCGTCGTCGGGCTGGCGGCGCGCCCGCTCTTCGAGAACCTGGTCGCCGGGATCCAGCTCGCGCTGACGCAGCCGATCCGGATCGACGACGTGGTCGTGGTCGAGACGCAGTTCGGGCGCGTCGAGGAGATCCACAGCACGTACATCGTCGTGCGGCTGTGGGACCTGCGCCGGCTCGTCGTGCCGCTGACCTACTTCATCAACACGTCGTTCGAGAACTGGACGCGCCGCACCGCGAACCTGATCGGCGAGGTCTACCTGTTCGCCGACTACGCGGTCGACGTCGAGGCGCTGCGCGCGGAGCTGCCGCGGATCCTCGCGCGCACGCCGCTCTGGGACGGGCAGACGCAGAACGTTCAAGTCACCGACGCGACGGACCGCGCCGTGCAGATCCGCGCGCTGGTGAGCGCGCGCGACTCCGGCTCGCTCTGGGATCTGCGCTGCTTCGTGCGCGAGGCGCTGATCGCGTACCTGCGCGACCACCAGGCGGAGATGCTGCCGCGCGTGCGCGTCGAGGCCGGCGCCGCGGGCGGCGTTCTGCCGAGCCGGCGCGACGCGCCGAACGGTCACGCGGTGGAGGCGGGCGCGGCTCGCGGCGGAACGAACTCGTCCGGAAGGGAGGGCTGACGGACGAGGCGACGCCGCGCGGCAACGAAACATCCGAACGCACGAAACGTGGAGGCAACACGCGACCCCCACGATGGTGTGAGTGAGATGCAAGCAACGAGATACGATCAACCGCAAGTGCGGCGCCCGATCACGGTCGCGGAATACCACCGCATGGGCAAGCTCGGAATCATCGGACCCGATGAGCGTCTCGAGTTGCTCGACGGCAAGCTGATTCAGATGCCGCCCATCGGACCGGATCACGCGCATAGCGTCCGTCGTTTGAGCAGTCGTCTGATGGTCTCGTTACACGGAGAGGCCATCGTGAGCGTGCAACTGCCGATTGCGCTCGACGACGTCTCCGAACCGC
>DATHLL010000314.1:0-2195 GCA_035488195.1 Candidatus Elarobacter sp.
GTCGAAGACCGAGCGCCCGATCTTCGGGTTGTTCTTCGCGAACGGCTTGAAGTAGTTGTCCCAGCCGTACTTGTCGGTCATCGCGACGACCCAGTTTCCGACGTAACCGCTGAACCCCGGATGGCCGACGGTCAGCAGATCCTTCATGCGGCCGTCGAGCAGGTCTTTCCAGGTGCGCGGCGCCGGCATCTTCTTCGGGTTGTAGTTGATCAGCATCAGCGCGATGTCGCCGAGCTGGTACGTGTCGTCGGGATCGAGGTGCTGGAACTGCGGGGGAATCTTGTCGATGTCGCCGGGGACGAACTGCGCGAGCGCGTTCTGCTTCTTGAGGAGCGTCATGTGGGCTTCGTCGGTCGAGGCGAACACGTCGACTTGGTGGACGTTCGACTTGAGGTCTTGGGTGAGCCGCTGGAACAGCACCTGGCCGGTCTGGCGGAGCAGCTCGACGTCGATCCCGGGATACTTCTGCTTGAACGAGGCGGCGATCTTCTCCGCGGCGGCCTGCGTGTAGTGGCCGGTCCACCACACGACCTTCCCTTCTTTCTTCGCCTCGGCGTACAGCTTCGAGACGTCGGCGTCGGTGACTTGGTTCTTGCGGCGCGCGAGCGCCGCGGCCGGCGCGCCGGCGGCGAGGCCGGCGCCGAGAGCGGCGGCGCTGCGAACGAACGTCCCTCTGGTGGTCATGACCTTTCCTTTCCGCATTCAGTCATCCTGAGCTTGTCGAAGGAGAGCGCCGCGGCGTAGACCTCCGCGACGTGCATCGCGCGGCGTTCGGCGCCGTGAGCGATCTGGTGCTTGCAGCTCATTCCGTCGGCCACGACCAGCGTGTCCGCACCGGCGGCGCGCACGGCGGGGAGCAGATCGCGCTCCGCCATGCGCATCGACACGTCGTAGTGTTCCGCCTCGTAGCCGAACGTTCCGGCCATCCCGCAGCACGACGAGTCGATCACCGACGCCTCGAGCCCCGGAACGGCGCGCAGCGCGCGGACGACCGCGGGCATCGCGCCGAACGCCTTCTGGTGGCAGTGCCCGTGGACGACCGCCTTCGCGCCGAGCGGCCGCAGCGGCGGGGCCCAGCGCCCGGCGTCGATCTCGCGAGCGACCCACTCCTCGAACAGGAGGGCGTGCTGCGCGACGGTGCGTGCCGCCTCGCTCGGCTCGAGCGCGAGGAACTCGTCGCGCAGCGTGAGCAGGCACGAGGGCTCGAGCCCGACGATCGGGACACCGCGCTCGGCGTACGGGAGGAGCGCCTCGATCGTCCGCCGCGCCTCGGCGCGCGCGTCGTCGAGCTGCCCCGCGGAGAGATACGTCCGCCCGCAGCACAGCGGCCGTGCGCCGCCGGATCGCGCCCGCGCGAACGTCACGGCATAGCCGGCTGCGCGCATCACGCGCTCCGCCGCGCGCGCGACGTCGGCCTCGAACCACCGGTTGAACGTGTCCACGAACAGCACGGCCTCGCGGCCGCCGGACGGCGCGCCGCGCGGCTCGCGGAACGGGCGCGGATGCCACGCCGGCAGCGGACGCCGTGCGGTGAAGCCGGCGACGCGTTCCATGAGCTGCGCGAGGCCGGGGATCCGCTGCGGCAGGTTCGCCAGCGCGCGCAATGGCCCGAGCCGGTACGCCGTCCGCGGCAGGCCGGCGACGATGCGGTCGGCGAGCGGGATCCCGTGCTTCGCGCGGTATGCCGCGAGGAATTCGATCTTCATCCGCGCCATGTCGACGCCGGTCGGGCACTCGCGCTTGCAGGCCTTGCACGAGACGCACAGGTCGAGCGCGTCGTACAGCTCCTGCGAGGTGAGGCCGTCCGCTCCGAGCTGTCCGGTCAGCGCGAGCCGCAAGCCGTTCGCGCGCCCGCGCGTGACGTGATGCTCGTCGTCCGTCACGCGGTACGACGGGCACATCGCGCCGCCCGCGTCCTTCCGGCACGCGCCGTTGTTGTTGCACATCTCGACGGCCTGCGCGTAGCCGCCCCACTCAGACCAGTCGAGCTCCGTCTTCAGCGGGAGCGGCGCGTAGCGCGGGCCGTAGCGAAAGAGCTCGCGGTCGTCCATCCGCGGCGCGTCGACGATCTTGCCGGGATTCAAGACGTTCTGCGGGTCGAACGCGCGCTTCACCTCGCGGAACGCCTCGACGATCCGCGGCCCGAACATCTCCTCGTGGAACTCGGAGCGGACGATCCCGTCGCCGTGCTCGCC
>DATHLL010000315.1:0-2499 GCA_035488195.1 Candidatus Elarobacter sp.
TCGATCGTCAGCGGACCCGACGGCGCGCTGTGGTACACGCGCGGCAGCGCGATCGGACGGATGGTGCCGTGATGAAGAAGGTTGCGATGAGAAACGCGGTCGCGCTGCTGGCAGTGGCGATGCTGACGGGATGCGGAGGCGGCGGTGGCGGCGGCACGGGTTCGGGCGGTCCGGTACCCGCGACGCCGGTGCCGACCGCGACGCCGACGAACTCGCCCACCGCGTCGACGGCGCGGATCGTCATCACCGACCCCGTCGGCCCCTCGACGTTCGGCGCGAGTCGCCGCACGCGGCACTTGCCGGCGACGACGAAGTCGATCACGATCTCGGTGAACGGCGGTTTGCCGACGTCGTATCCCTACGGCGTGAACGGACCGACCTGCGTCGTCGCGAGCGGGACGGTGACGTGCACCTATGACGTCGCCGCTCCGATCGGGGCCGACACGTTCGCCGTCCAGGCGCTGAACGGGACCAGTAAGGTGCTGGCGAGCGCGACGGTCCAGGCGACGGTCTCCGTCACGACGACCGTCGTCTCTGTAACGCTCGCGGGCGTCCCCGCCAACGCGAACGTCACGCTCGCGAGCTCGACCGTCCCGGCGGGTACGGCGACGGCCGTGCCGGTCACCGTCACCGCGACCGATGCCGACGGCAACACGATCAGCGGCGCGTACGCGAACCCGGTCACGCTGACGAACGACGACAAGTCCGTGCACACGGCGCTCTCGCCGAATCCGGTGAAGTCGTCCACCGACACCGTCGCGCTGAACTACGACGGCAAGGCAGCGGTGAACGCGCGCATCTCGACCACGTTCAACACGACGCCGGGGTTCGGCGGCGCGATTTTCGCCACGTCGCTCGCCGCGCACGAGTACGCGGTGCCGTCCGGGACCCCGGCGAGCTCGAATGCGGGGACCGGGACGATCGTGATGGGCGGCGACGGCGCGATGTGGTTCGGCGAGCAGAACGGCGTCGGGCGCGCCGACGCGAGTGGCACGATCACGGAGTATCCGATGGTGCAGCCGCAGCAAATGGTGCGCGGCGCGGACGGCGCGGTGTGGTTCACCACGTACTACGACCGCGCGACCGGAAACAGCGGCGAGCTCTGCCGCGTCGCGCCGGACGGCAGCGTCACGAAGCTCAACGTGAACATCGGCGCGCGGTTCGTGCTCGGTTCCGACGGGAACTTCTGGGACGTCGACGACAACGGGTACGTGAAGCGCGTGACGCCGTCGGGCACGGTCTCGACCTTTCCGCTGACGTCGCCGCCGGGCGCGTTGAACCCGGGCGTGCACGTGAGCGACATCGTCGCTTTGCCGGACGGCAACCTGCGCGCGCTGGACTACGCGAACCTGATCATCTATACGGTGAACACGTCCGGATCGCAGATCGCCACGACGCAGATCTCGACCGGCCACTACCTCTCGCCGGGCGGCTCGGCGGCGACGGTCGGTCCGGACAATTTCATCTGGTACGTCGGTCAGAACGAGGTCGTCGTGACGCCCAATTCGGGATACGCGTACGAGTTCAGCCAGCTTCCCGGTACGCTGACGTTCTTGAACGGCGTCGGGAACGGAGCGCCGATGTTGAGCGGCTCGGACGTCCACATGTGGACGAGCGGCCGTTGGCTGACGCAAGCGCCGGCGATGTTCCGCATCACGCCCTCGTTCGGTGCCGTCATCGCGCTGCCGCTGCCGGACGTGCCGCCGCTCGCGCCCGGCTCGCAGCCCGTCGTCGTTGGTGCCGCGAACGGCCCGAACAACACGATCTGGTACGTGCGCGGCAGCACCGTCGGCTGGTTCACGCCGCCGGGATGACGCTGTGTATCGTTCTCTGAGCGCGGGGCGCGCAAGGAAAAAGGCTCGGCGGTTCGCCGAGCCTTTTTCGTTCGGCGCCCGGCTCGGAATCAGCTGTGCAGGATGACGCGGTTCGCGATGAACGTGCCGTTCGACCAGTAACCGAACACGGCGACGCGCTGGCCCGCAGTCGGGGTCGCGCCGGTCGGGCGGATCACGGTGCCTTCTTTGAGGTCGATCGTCATCGTGTCGCCGGTGGCGTTTGCGATCGTAAGACGGTCCTTCGTGAACTTGCCGACCGTCCCGATCATGACGTGGTTGCGATCGTACGCGCCGGTGTCCCAGGCGTTTTGCCAACTGTCGACGTTGTTGTATGCCGGGTCGAACGTCGTCCAGGTCTGCGGACCGTACGGCGTGTTGACGGTCGTCGTCGTCGTCGTGCCGGCGGGCGTGGTGGTCATCTGCGTCGCGCAGGGATTCGTCGCTTGGGCAGCGCCGATCGCGGCGGTGGCGCCGAAGATGCCGAGCCCCAGGGCGACGGGGCGGAAGATCTCGATAGCAGTAGACGTCTTGCTCATAGCGTAGAAAACCTACCCGCGCCGCAACTTTGGTATGGCAACCGAGCGTCTTCATGAGCGATGAGCGAAGGCGGACGGGAACCCGGGAAAGCCTGCGGTTTCTCGGTGTTCGAGACGGCGATCGGTCA
>DATHLL010000316.1:0-2970 GCA_035488195.1 Candidatus Elarobacter sp.
CATCCCGGGATGCGCGCCGGGTATCTCGCCGCCCCGACGACCCGCGCGATGGGCATCGGACGCGACCTGTTCGGCCTGCGCAAAGACGGCACCGAAGTGCCGATCGAGATCGGGCTCAACCCGATCGCGACCGCGCAAGGCGCGTTCACGCTGGCGACGATCGCCGACATCACGGAGCGGAAGAACGCCGAGGAACACCTTCGGCTGATCGTGGAGGGCGCGCCGAACGCCAACATCGTCGTCGACCACGCCGGGATCATCACGCTGGTGAACGCGCAGACCGAGCGGCTCTTCGGCTACGACCGCGCGGAGCTGCTGGGCGCACCGGTCGACCGGCTCGTCCCCGAGCGTTTTCGCGGCGGGCACGGCGCGCTGCGCGCGGGCTATCACGGCACCGCGACGGCGCGCCTGATGGGCGCGGGCCGCGATCTCTACGGGCTGCGCAAGGACGGCACCGAGGTTCCGGTCGAGATCGGGCTCAGCCCGATCCGCACGCCGAAAGGTGATTTCGTCCTCACCTCGGTCGTCGACATCACGGAGCGGAAGAACGCGGAGGAGATGCGCCGCCAGCGCGACCGCGCGCTCGACGCCTCGAATCTCAAATCGCAGTTCGTCGCGACGATGAGCCACGAGCTGCGCACGCCGCTCAACGCGATCATCGCCTCCGCCGAGCTGCTGAGCTCGACGCAGCTCGAAGAGCGCCAGCGCGCCTTCGTCGAGACGATCGACGAGTCGGCGGAGGCGCTCCTCGCGCTGATCAGCAGCATCCTCGACTTCTCGAAGATCGAGGCCGGGAAGCTCGATCTCGAGGCGCGCACGTTCGAGCTCGAAGCGCTCGTCGAGGGCGCGGCCGGCGTGCTCGCGCACCAGGCGCATCAGAAGGGGCTGCGGCTGCACGTCTACGTCGACCCCTCGATCCCCGGCGTGCTGCGCGGCGACGCCGACCGCTTGCGCCAGATCCTGCTGAACCTGATCGCGAACGCGCTGAAGTTCACCGCGAGCGGCAGCGTCGTCGTGCGCGCGATCCCGGTCGAGACGTCGAGCCGCCACGCGGTGTGCGCTTCGTGGTCGAGGACACCGGGATCGGGATCCATCCCGACGTCATACCGAAGCTCTTCGAGCCGTTCGTCCAAGGCGACAGCTCCGCGTCGCGGCGGTTCGGCGGCACCGGCCTCGGCTTGTCGATCTCGAAGCGGCTGGTCGAGCTGATGCAGGGTGAGATCGGCGTGATCAGCGAGCCCGAGCGCGGCTCGCTGTTCTGGTTCACCGCGCGCTTCGGGCGGCCGAGCGCGGTCGTCGCGAGCCGCCGGCTCTTCGGCGTGCGCGCCTTGCTGCTCAGCTCCGACGAGACGTTCAGCGAGATCGCGGCGCGCTATGCCGAAGCGTGGGGGATCGCGACGCATCGCGCGCGCACCGCGGCCGAGGCGCTGGGCGTCATGCAGACGACCGCGATCGAACAGCACGAGGACTGGATCGCGATCGTCGACGCCGATACGGTCGAGGCGGAGAGCACGCTCCGCACGCTGACCGCGCGCGGGATGGCCGCGCACAGCATGATCCTCGCCGGGCCGGACGAGCGCCTCGCGAAACCGCTGCGGCAGTCGCAGCTCTTCGACCGGATCGTCGAGGCGCTCGGTGAAGAGCCCGACGCCGCGCGCCCGCCTGCCCCCGGCCCGATTTCCGCGCGCGGCGCGCCGGCGCACAGCGTCTTGGTCGCCGAGGACAACGAGAGCTTGCGCGAGATCCTCGTGCACCAGTTCGCGCAGCTCGGCGTCCCCGTGACGCTCGTCGCGAACGGGAGCGAAGCGGTCGAGGCGGTGCGCCGCGGCGGCTTCGCCCTCGTGTTCATGGACTGTCACATGCCGGAGATGGACGGCTTCGCCGCGACGCGCGCGATCCGCGCCGAAGAAGGCGGGACCGGGCGGCACGTGCCGATCGTGGCGATGACGGCGAACGCGTTCCGCGAAGACCGCGACGCCTGCCTGGCCGCCGGGATGGACGACTATCTCGCCAAGCCGGTCCGCATCGCCGATCTGCGCGGGATGATCGACCGCTGGATGGCGGACGAGGCTATTTCACCGCGCTGACGTGCAAGACCAGCGCGTTGTCGGCGACTACGGCAAACGTTCAATGTCAGCCGCCCTGCACGCCCGCTACCTTCTCTAGCGCGGCGTAATCCTTGGCTGTCTGAAAATGGTTCGCTCCGTAGCTACGGAGATCGATCTCTAGAGCGCGTCGGATCGCAGCCTCGGCCTCGTCGCGGCGGCCCTGAGCGAGCAATGCTGATCCAAGTGCTCGAAGTGGAGCAGCACACCCGCGATGATCCGGACCGAGGCAGCTTTCCTCAATCGCGAGCGCGCGAAACGCCAGCGGTGCGGCTTCCCTTGCAAGCCCCCGATCTGCCAGGACGTGCGCGAGTTCTACGAGAGCATCCGCGACCGTCAAAATTTCCGCTCCATAAGCAGATTCTGCTACTGTCACGGCACGGCGAGCGAACGTCGCCGCTTTGTCATAGTCGTGCGCTGCGCGGAACACGAACGAGAGGATGGTGAGCGGGTACACCACATTGGGATGGCTGGTGCCGCATTTGTTCTCGAAGATTGCGAGCGCGCGCCGCGCGAGGCGTCCCGCTTCGCTGAATGCTCCGGTCGTACACAACAGGTTCGCGAGATTAGTCATGTCGTGAGCGAGGAATACGTCATGCTCGCCGAGCAACAGTCGCCGAATCGCGACGACTCGGCGTGCGAGTGCTTCTGCTTCGGGGAGCCGGTTCGCTTGAAGAAGTACAAGTGCGAGGTGCCCCGTAATATTCGCCACGCTGACGTCGTGCTCGCCGCGGTCTGCCTCAACGATCGCCAGCGAACTGCGAAGGAGCTGCTCCGCCTCATCGAGACGGTTTTCCTCGCGCAAAACCGCGCCGAGGTGCGCTATGTCGACCGCGAACGCTGTGCCATCCGCGCCACCGGTACT
>DATHLL010000317.1:0-2161 GCA_035488195.1 Candidatus Elarobacter sp.
GAGATCGCGCCGCCGAGCGAGCCGGCGGAGATCATCTGCATCAGCATCACGCCCGGGAAGACCAGCGCCATCCCGGCCAGCGCGTCGGTCCCGAGCCGCGAGACCCAGAACACCTCGATCAGCCCCGTGCACGCCTGAGCGAGCATCACGACGACGTTCGGCCACGCCATCCGCAGCAAGAGCGGGACGATCGGCGCGTTCAGCAGCGCGCTCGTCCGAGGATCGTGGGCCATTGCGGGGATGATACGCGACCGACTTGCATATTGCAAGTCGGTCGCGTGCCCGGTGCCGGGCTAGTGCGGGGTGGGCGTCGGCGCGGGGCTGGAAGGCGGCGCCGGCCCCGGCGATCCGGACGACGCCGGCCCCGGCGATCCGGACGAAGCCGGGCCGGCCGAACGCGGACCGCCTCCGCCGGCGAAGAGCACCTGGAACGGCGAGTCGACCTTCGTGTAGCCCGCCGGGACCACGAACATCGAGGCGGCCGGGAGACCCCGCGTCAGGTCGTCGACCGCGTACGCGAGCTTCGCGCTGAACGTCCCCGAGCCGGGCTCGGCCGACGCGTCGATCGTCATGGGGAACGCGGCGTAGTCGTCGGCGAGCTGCGTGTCCGCCGTGATGTGCATCGGCGCGCGGTCGTTACGTCCCTGGACCTGGAAATCGAACGCGAGCCCGGTCGTCGGCAGGCCCGCGGTCGTCGTGTGGCCGGTCATCCGCAGCGTCAGTGAGAACACTTGCAGATCGCGGAACGGCGAGCCGCGCTGCGCCGGCCCGCGCGAGGATCGCGGGGACGGACGAGGCGAGGGGCGCGACGATGCCCTCGGCCGCGGCGAGGACGAGGGCGCCGGGGAGGCGCCGCGGCCGAAGCTCGGGACCAGCGAGTGCGTGTAGTACCGCCGGGTCGTGTCGTTCCAGAGCGTCACGGTGTTCGTGCCGCGGTCGATCAGCGCGGTCGCGGTGATCGGCGGGATCGGCATGGTGTCGCTGGTGAGCGAGAGGATGTCGACGCGGACCAGGTTCGCGCGCTGCGCGAGGCCGAACCGCCCGACCGCGTTGTACGTGTTCCCGGAAAGGACGACGTTGACGTTCGCGTGCGCGTGCGCCGTGAACCCGGCGGGCGGCGGAGCGGGCGACGGGGTGGCCGACTGCGCGCTCGCGGCCCGCCCGAGCGCCACGAGGAGCGCCGCGCAGATCACCGCGCGTCCGGCATGTCTCATCATGCCGGATCGTTGGCGCACCCCGGCCCGAACACCCCCAGACGGAACGCTAGTATCCCTGGCGGGCCGGCGTTCCGCGGTACACCGTCGCCCCGCACAGCACGACGAGCCGCTCGAGCCCGCGCCAGAACCCGATCGCGTCGAGCACCGGGTTCAGATAGTTCGTCACGGTGCAGAACCGGCTCGCGTACGGGCGCTTGTGGTGGACCGCGTGGTGCGCCGTCGACTGCAGGATCCCGAACCGCTGCAGGAACGCGACCGCGCGCGGCGGGCTCGCGCTGTGCGCCCAGAGATGGATCTGGTTCGCCTGCGAGGCGAGCGCGACGACGAGATACGCCTGCCACGCGTGCACCCCGCAGAGTGCGAGCACGGTGCCGGCCGAGGCGGCGAGGACGATGCAGACGCGGTTCGTCCCCCAATAGTCGCCGGCGCGGATCGCGCCCGGCCGGCGATGGTGGTCGACGTTGTCGGTGACGATCCATCGGTCGAGCAGCGCGGAGCGGCCCGGCGCGGTCCAGGTGTCCTCGGCCCAGTGGAGGAGTCCGGAGAGGAAGTCGACCGCGATCAGACAGCCTGCGACGGACGCCGCGTCGAACGCGAGGGACGAGAGGATGTTCACGATGCACCTCAGGCGGGAGAGATGCATCGACGCTAGCCGAACGGCGGCACCGAAGCCGTCCGTAGAACTACGGAGCCTGACGCAAAGGAGCGGCTTTCGCGCGTCCGGTAGACCGCGGCATGAGTGGAGTACGGGTTCTGGTGGGGACGCGCAAGGGCGCGTTCGTCTTGACCTCGGACGGCAAGCGCAAAGACTGGCAGGTCGACGGCCCGCACTTCGCGGGCTGGGAGATCTATCACGTGAAAGGTTCTCCCGCCGATCCGGATCGGATTTACGCTTCTCAATCGAGCAGCTGGTCTGGCCAGGTGGTGCAACGGTCCAATGATGG
>DATHLL010000318.1:0-7130 GCA_035488195.1 Candidatus Elarobacter sp.
ACCCGCTCGAACCCGCGCCGTATCGGCGGCCTGCGCTCGACCGAGACCGACGAGCCGGACGACGCGTCGCTGATCGCCGCCCCCGGAACCGGTCCGTCGATCTACTCGCCGCACCGCATGCCGTGGGCGCTCGAGTATCTCGCGTAACACCACTCTCCCGAGGAATCACTCCATGTCCACCGTCTCATCGGCCACCGGCGGTCTCCCGATCGACCAGTTGGTCACGAGCACCACGAACGCGGCGCCGCAGGCGTCCTCGCTCGGGTCTCAGCTCGGGGAAGACGCCTTCCTCAAGCTCCTGACGGCGCAGTTGCAGAACCAAGATCCGCTCAACCCGATGGACGACACGCAGTCGGTGGCGCAGCTCGCGCAGTTCTCCGCGCTGCAGGCGTCCACCGAGCTGAAGGACGCGTTCAGCTCGTTCGAGTCCAACTTCTCCGTGATGCAGTCGGCCGGGCTTCTCGGCAAGACCGTCTCCGCGCAGTCGACGGACTCGGCGACCGGCAACGTCACGACCGTGACCGGCACGGTCAAGACGATCTCGGTCGTCAACGGTCAGCCCGAGTTCACGCTCGCCGACGCGAACGGGAAGCTCCTGACCGACTCGAGCGGCAACCCGCTGCAGCTCCCGACCTCGGCGATCCTCAGCATCGGCACCACCAGCAGCGGCACCACCACCACCGGCCCGCAGCTCTGACATGGCCGACCCGAAGATCGACGCGGTCTCCATACCGCCGCGGATCACCCCCGCCGCGCGCCCGCCGGGCGTGCCGGTGCAGATCCCGCCCACCGGCGCGGGTTCGTTCCGCGACGTCCTGCGCACGGCGCAGGCGCCCGCGGCCGGGCAGCCGCTCAAGTTCTCGGCGCACGCGCAGCAGCGCCTGGAGTCGCGCAACATCCGCCTCAGCAACGACGACGTCGCGAAGATGAACGCGATGGCCGACAAAGCGGCGGCGAAAGGCGCGAAGCAGTCGCTCTTCATGATGCGCGACACCGCGATGGTGGTGTCGATCACGAACCGCACGGTCATCACCGCCGTCGACCAGAGCAGCATGAAAGAGAACGTCTTCACCAACATCGACAGCGCCGCGATCATCGACTGAAGCGATGATGCGAAACTGCCGAAACACCAATCACTACTCGAGAGCGGACCACTTCGTGGGGCTCTCGCGCGGGGCGGATCGAACGACGCCTCGCGGTTCGACGACACGAAAGGTCTCGTAATGGCTTTCGATTCGTTGTTCATCGGCGTCACCGGCTTGCAGGCATACCAGAGCCAGATCGACACCGTCTCGAACAACATCGCCAACGTTGGCACGACCGGCTTCAAGGGCCAGGACGTCAACTTCCAGGACATGATCTACCAGGCGCAGAGCTACGCGACGGCGCCGACCCAAACGACGGGCGGCGTGAACGGCGAGGACGCCGGCCTGGGCGTGAAGATCGGCTCGATCGACACGAACTTCGCGCAGGGCGGTCTCACCACCACCGGCGTCAACACGAACCTCGCGATGAACGGCGACGGGTTCTTCATCCTGCGCAAGCCGAACGGGAACGGCTCGCCGGTCTACACCCGCGACGGCGACTTCTCGCTGAACTCCAACGGCCTGCTCTACGACGGGTCGAACGGGATGGCCGTCCAGGGCTACATGGCCGACAAGAGCGGCAACATCACGCAGACCGGGACGCCGGGCGACATCACGATCCCGCTCGGGCTCTCCTCGCAGGCCGTCGGCACCGGGCTCAACGCGAAGCTGAAGTTCGGCCAGACCGGCGACCAGGTCTTCGACGTCTCGCTCGGCGGCAACGTCGATCAGACGCAGTGGCTCAAAGAGGCGCAGGGCGCGCAGGCCGGGACGCCGGGCACCGGCGCGCCGTACACGATCTCGACGACGATCTACGACTCGCTCGGCAACGCGCACCTCGCGCAGATCACCTACACGCCGGACGCGACCGGCGCCGCGGCCGGCCCGCCGGCGGTGAACGGCCTCCCCGGCCAGGTCGCGGACTCCAGCGGCAATCTGCACGCCGCGGCGTCGCGCTGGAAGGTCTCCGTCTCGTTCGCCGACGGCACGACGTTCGACGCGATCCAGACGCCGGGCTCGATCGCCGCGGGCGACGCGGTGACCGCCGCGACGACGACCGCCGCGCCGGTCTCCTCGGGCGTCGTCGGCTTCGCGTACTTCGACCAGAACGGCCAGTACATCAACACCTCGTCGGTCGAGGGCGTCGCGAACGGCCAGAACATCACCGGCGCGAACGTGCACCTCGCGAACACCGCGGCGTCGCTCGCGAACGGCAACCAGCTCAACATCCGCGGCTGGGGAACCGGGAACGTCAACGCCTCGGTCGCGCCGACCGCCGGCGGCCCGGCGCCGCAGACGGGCCCGATCGGGCTCGACTTCAGCAACGCGACCTCGCTCGCGGGGACCAGCACCGCGAACGTGATCGCGCAGAACGGCTACGCGGCCGGGATCCTCTCGAACCTGACGATCGGGAACGACGGGACGATCAGCGGCGCGTTCTCGAACGGGCAGACGACGGTGCTCGGGCGCGTCGCGGTCGCGACGTTCCAGAACGAGCAGGGTTTGCAGCGGATCGGCGGCTCGGACTTCGCGGCGACCGCGAACTCCGGTCTCGCGCAGGTCGGCACCGCCGGGACCGGGCGCTTCGGCGCGATGGTCGCCGGCTCGCTCGAGAGCTCGAACGTCTCGATCGCCGACGAGTTCACCAAGATGATCGCGGCGCAGAACGCGTATCAGGCGAACTCGAAGAGCATCACCACGGCGTCCGAGGACATGCAGACCGTCATCGGCCTGATCCGCTAACACAACGTATCGCTCCACGGAGGGCGCGAGGGACGAGATCAGGGGATCGCACGGAGGCGGTCCCCTTTTCTTTGTGCAGTGGGATACAGTAGCTTCCTCCGGCTTGCGCGGCGAGCGGTGCGGGCGTACGATGCTCTGGCGAATGCCGCGCGATGCGGCGCGCAAAGGAGTGAGGGGTGTTCATGAAGCGCAAGGCCGCCGGCGTTCTCGCCGGGGCGGCTCTGATTCTTGCCGCGTGCTCGGGCGGGGGCGGGACGCACAATAACACCGTCGTGCCGGGCGGCTCGGCGTCGTCCAACGGCGCCGCGCGCGCGCCGCGCACCGCCGGTGCGCAGACGTACTACACGCCGCCGACGACGGTGAACTCGCCGAGCGCGAACCTCGGTCAGATCTCCGGCGGTTTCGACGGCAACCTGTACTTCGCCGAAGCCTCGGTCGCGACGAACTGCACGAGCGGCGGCTGCTCCGGCCGCATCTCGCAGATCACGACGGGCGGGTCGATCACGACGTACGGGCTGCCGAACTGGACCGACGGAACGACGTCCGTCCCGGTGTACCCGTTCGCGGTCTGGCCGGACAGCAGCAACAAGATCTGGTTCCTCAGCGCCGACGGGTACTTCGGGTACATCAACTCCGACGGAACCAGCCCGACGATCTACAACCTGCACCAGCTCGGCAGCGACACGAGCGGAACGTTCACCGCGATCACGCAGGGCGCCGACGGCAACTTCTACCTCGCCGAGACCTCGCCCGAGCGCGTCATCAAGGTGACGACGAGCGGGACGGCGTCGGTCTTCAGCTCGGGGCTCAGCTCCGGCGCGAACGTCGGCGAGATCCTGTACAACTCGGACGGCAACTTCTGGGCGACCGAGCGCGGGACCGGGAAGATCGCGAAGATCGACGGCTCCAGCGGCGCGGTCACCGAGTACGACGCGATCTCGGGCGGCGGCTACAACCCGCTCGACATGTTCTCCGACGGCTCGAACCTGTGGTACACCGCGCAAGCCTCGGGCGGGACGACGATGAAGCTCGCCGAGATGTCGACCAGCGGGACGATCTCCAAGACGATCGCGATCACGTCGAGCCCGTCGGGCGAAGGCGCGCTGGTTCCGCAGGGCGGCACCTACGTCTGGACGATCAACGACAACATCAGCCGGGTCAACCGGTCCAGCAGCGCGGTCAACGACTACACGCTGACCAACGCGGATCCCGGGACGATCCTCGAGGGGCTGACGATCGGGGGCGACGGCAACCTCTGGTACACCGACCGCGCCCACAACAAGGTCGTGAAGGTCAGCAAGAGCTGAGGCGACGTCCCCGGGGTGGCGCACGGCGGAGCGGGGCGGGGGCCACGCTCCGCCGCCGCGTCTGCTAGACTAGGCATACGATGATCGCGCTGCGCCGCCTCAACAACGAGGCCGTCATGGTGAACCCGGACCTGATCGAGCACATCGAGGCGAACCCGGACACCGTCATCACGCTGACCAACGGCAACAAGCTGCTGGTGCGCGACACGATGGACGAGGTGCGGGAGAAGATCATCGCGTTCAAGCGCCGGATCCACGCACCGGACGGGCAAGCGGGCGCAGGCTAGCGGCCGGGCGGGCGGCTCAAATGCCGGGTCCGGGGGGCCGATAGTCTCCCTGAGAGCACCCGCGCCCGGTCACCCCGTTCGGAAAGGCCGCCCCTTGGATTTCGCGACGATCATCGGCCTGCTGCTGGCCTTCGCCGCCCTCACGCTCGCCGCGATGATGGGCGGCGTCGACGCGCGCATCATCTTCGCTCGCTACGAGGCCTTCATTCTGGTGTTCTTCGGGACCGTCGGCGCGACGATGGTCTCGTTCCCGCTCAAGACGTTCCTGCGCGGGATCACGCTCGGGCTGCGCACCGCGTTCACCGAGCCGGTCTACCACGAGCGCGAGGTGATCGCGACGCTGGTCTCGTTCGCCGAGAAGGCGCGCCGCGAAGGGCTGCTCGCGCTCGAGAACGAGGCGGCGGCGCTCGAGGACGACTTCATGCGCAAGGGGATCCAACTCGTCATCGACGGCCGCGACACCGACATCATCCGCAAGATCCTCGAGACGGAGATCCAGTTCGTCCAGGAGCGGAACAGCAAAGCCGAAGGCGTCTTCATGACGATGGGCGGCTTCTCGCCGACGCTCGGGATCATCGGCACGGTGCTCGGGCTGATCGCGATGCTCAAGGCGCTCGGCTCGCTCTCGGGATCGGCGAACGTCGCCGGCGAGCTCGGCGTCGCGACCGCGCAGGCGTTCGTCGCGACCTTCTTCGGGATCGCGCTGGCGAACCTCGTCTGGATCCCGCTCGCCTCCAAGATCAAGGAGCGCGCCGGCGAGCAGCTGCTGCTGCGCGAGATCATGGTCGAGGGGATCCTCTCGATCCAGGCCGGCGACAACCCGCGCCTGCTCGAGGAGAAGCTGCACGCGTTCCTCGACCCGAACGAGCGCGAGACCGAGGTCGAGGCCGGCGGCGCCGTCGGCGACGTCGAGCCGGAGTTCGCGGGAGCGTAAGTGGCGAACACCGGGAGCGACTTCCGCACGCGCATGAGGCGCGGCAAAGGTGCGGAGGCGCTCGAGAGCGCGGGGATGATGCGCTGGCTCCTCACCTACGCCGACATGATCACGCTGCTGCTGGCGCTCTTCATCATCCTCTTCGCGATCTCGAACATCTCGGCGGTGAAGTTCAACCGGCTCGCGAAGGCGATCTCCGGCGGCTTCAGCAGCACGAGCGCCGTCAACATGCCGCCGAACGGCGGCGCGATCGGGAGCGAGCACGGCCGCACCGACGAAGCGAACATGGCGAACGCGAAGGCGCAGCTCGACAAGTACATCGCCAAGCACGGGCTGCAGTCGAAGGTGCAGACGCACGTCGAGAAGCAGGGGCTGGTGATCACGCTGCTGAGCGACAAGGCGTACTACGACTCGGGCTCGGCGCAGCTCCGCCCCGAGGCGATGCACGTCCTCGACGCCGTCGCCGGCCAGCTCCGCGTCCTTCCGAACGAAGTGCGCGTCGAAGGCAGCACCGACAACGTCCCGATCGCGACCGCGGAGTACCCGACCAACTGGGAGCTCTCCGCCGCGCGCGCGACCGGCGTGACCCGCTATCTGGTGGAGAAGACCAAGATCGCGCCGACGCGGATCGCGCTCGCCGGCTACGGCGAGTTCCGCCCGAAGTTTCCCAACGACACGGACGCGCACCGGCAGGCGAACCGCCGGGTCGACATCGTCATCCTCAACGGGGCACGGACGCCTACACCGAATCCGGAGGCCCCATAACAGCATGTCGATGCTGTCCCAAGAAGAGATCGACGCCCTCGTCAACCAGCTCGCCGAACCGAAACAAGGCGTCCCCGACGGGCGCAAGATCAAATCGTTCGACTTCCGCTTCAACAAGCGGCTGGACAAGTTCAGCACGAACCAGCTCTCGACGCTGCGGACGCTGCACGACAACTTCACCCGCCTGCTGAACAACTCGCTCTCGGTCTACCTGCGCACGCGGGTCGAGGCGACGATCGTCAGCATCGACCAAATATCGTACGGCGATTTCATCGCGAGCATCGGGATCCCGTCGATCCTCTCGATCTACTCGATGGACCCGCTGCCGGGCTCGGGGATGGTGCAGGTCGACCTGAACCTGGTCTTCTCGATCATCGACCGGCTGCTCGGCGGTCCCGGTTGGTACCCGCAGAAGCTCCGCGACCTCACCGACATCGAGCGGACGCTGATGCAGCGCTTCATGGCGCGGATGCTCAACAGCTACCGCGAGTCGTGGAACTACCTGCTCACGCTCTCGCTCAAGATCGAGGCGCTCGACTCGAACCCGCAGTTCATCCCGCGGATCATCCCGCTCGACCAGATCGTCGCGTTCGTGAGCTGCGAGCTCAAGGTCGGCGACATGTCCGGCGTGATGAATTTCTGTCTGCCGTACTTGGTGCTGCAGTCGATCGGCACGCAGCTTACCGACTTTCAATGGTCGCCTACGGTCATCGCCGGTCGGGGCATGACGGAAGAAGACATCCAGCAGCTCGCGCGCAACGTCGAAAAAGCGGAAGTGGGCGTCCAAGTCGAGCTCGGCAGGACGACGGTCTCGCTGCGCGACCTGGTCGCGCTTGCGCCGGGTGACTTAATTCTGTTCGACAAGCCGACCGACGCCGCGCTCGTTGCCCGCATCAACGAAAAGGACAAGTTCCGCGTCTATCCAGGCGTGTACAAAGACCGCCTCGCAGTGCAAATTTCCGACGTCATCAACAACGAGGACGACTAACCCCATGCCCGACATTCAACA
>DATHLL010000319.1:0-4850 GCA_035488195.1 Candidatus Elarobacter sp.
GCGACCTCGCGCGGTCCGGCCGGAACGCCGTCGGCGGGGATGCGATCCTGCAGCGGACGATCGGCGATCGTCTCGACCGGCTTGCCGCTCGTGTCGAGCACCTCGGTCGCGCGCGGGAACCGCTCGTACGGGAACAGGTACGAGAAGGGCGCGTGCACGCGCTCGGCGAGCAGATAGCGGCCGTCGGGCGAGGGCGAGACCGCGGTGAAGATTCCGCGCGCGCCGGTCCGCGCGATCGCGCCGGTGCGCGCGTCGACGAGCGCGATCCGCGAGGTCGCGTAATACGCGAAGAGCGCTTCGTCGTGCGCGTTCGCGAGCAGATCCTCGTACGTGACGATCTGGCCGGCTTTGCCGCTCGTCTCTTGCACCGCGGGACCGCTCGCGACGCTCTCCGCGGGCGGTGCGCCGCGGCGGTCGACCGCACGCACGAGCAGGTGCGCGCCGTCCGGCATCCAGCGGACCGCCTCGGGGAAGACGTCGTTCACCGCGACGCTCGCGACGCGCGCCGCGCGGCCGTCGGCGACCGTTCCGATCCACAGTTCGGTGCCGTGCGCGGTCGCGTTCGTCATCGCGAAGCGCGACTCGTCGGGCGCGAGCGCGACCGCGGTGATCCGCGCGCCCGCGGGAAGCGCCACCCGCGTCACGCGGCCGTCCGCGATCCGCTCGAACGCCAGCGACGTGCGCGCCGGCGCGTGATGGATCCCGTTGGTCGCGGGATCGATGCGCAGCCCGGCGAGCCGCAGCATCGGCCGCGCGAGATCGGCGACCGGCGGATACCGCAGCGGCGTCGCGATCGTGAGCGTTCGCCGGCGCGGGCCGACGGTGACCGTCGGAACCGGCGGCGCGCTCAGCGCGGCCTCGATCGCCGGCGGCGGAACGCGGTAGCGCGCCGGATCGGCGAGCGCGCTCGCCGTCACCGACGCGCAGAGCAGAGCGGCGGTCGTGAAACGGCGCGCGAGCATCCGCCTCGACTTCGGTCGCCGCGCGAGGCGTCCTATGTCCGAGGCGTCGCGTGCGCGGACGCGCTCAGCTCAGCCCGCAGAGCTCCCAGGCCAGCGAGACGAGACCTTCGACCTTCGCGGCCGCGACGTTCTCTTCGACCGCGGCGTCGCGGCCGAGCGCGATGACGAGCGCGACCAGCGCGTAGGCGGCGAAGCGGGTCGACGAGATCGCCGTCACGCGCTGCGCGCGCAGGGCGTCGAGGTACGTGGCGACCCGGTCGACCGCGGCATCGACGGCCTCGCGGCGCGCCTTGACGACGGCTTCGTCGGAGTTCGAGTAGACGTGCCAGGCGCGCACGACGCCGCGCTCGCGGTGCGCGTCGGCGGCGACGGTGCGCAGCCAGGTCGCGAGCCGCTCGCGCTCGTCCTCGCGCGCCCCCGGCGGCTGGCCGAAGCGCTCGTGGACGTCGCCGAGCGAGGGCCCGTGGCGCAGCAGCGCCTCGCGGACCGCGTGCGCGCGGTCGGTGAAGTAGCGGTAGAACGTCCCGTAGGCGACGCCCGCCTCCCGCGCGATCGAGCCGGCCGAGAGCGACTCGGCGTCGCCGCTCGCGAGCAGCCGGGCCACGCCGTCGAGCAGACGGTCGCGCGAGCTCGGCTTCGCCGGGCGCTCGGGCAGGCCGGCGTCGGCGGGATCGACGCGGCCCAGGTACGTCCAGCGGCCGCGGACGCGCCGGGTCTCGGGGTCGCGGAAACTCTCGACCCGATAGCGGTAGGCGCGTCCGCTGACGCGCTTGATCACCTCGTAGGCCAACGTCGCCCTCCTCGGTTTCTGGGAATTTCATTAGACGGCGATGACGGCGCTCGCTTCCGTCGTGGGACGGGTTGCCCGAGATTTTACGGAAGGCACGTTCTGGCCGCCACCAACGGGCCGCCGCCGCGGTCCGCTAGGGCTATGTCGCCGTCCGATCTCCGGCCGGGCGCGGTCCTCGACTCGCTCCGGGAGCGGGAAGAGTTTTTGCGCCGCATCTTGGCGAGCAGCGACGACTGCATCAAGATCCTCACGCTCGACGCGCGCCTGCAGTTCATGAGCGAGAACGGGCGGAAGGCGCTCGCGATCCCGGACTTCGATCTGGTCCGCGACGCCGACTGGCTCGAGTTCTGGCACGGCGAGGACCGCCGTGCCGCCGAGGCGGCGGTGCTCGCCGCGCGCGGCGGGACGAAGGGCGAGTTCGAGGGCGCGTTCGTGACCATGGCGGGCGAGCTGAAGTGGTTCCACGTCGTCGTCTCACCGATGTTCGGCGAGAACGGCGTGCCGGAGCTGCTGCTCGCCGTCTCGCGCGACGTCACCCGCTCGCGCCGCGATCGCGAGCTGCTGGCGCGGAACGCGGAGCGGCTGGCGCTGCTGGTCGGCGCGGGGAACACGCTCGCGAGCTCGCTCGACTACGCGACGACGCTCGAGAACGTCGCGCGGCTCGCGGTGCGGACGATCGCGACGTTCTGCTTCGTCGACCTGGTCGCCGCCGACGGATCGAACGAACGCGTCGCGTGGGCGCACGCCGACGACGCGCAGCTCCCGCACATGAGCGCGAGCCCGCGCTTCGCGCCGCGGCGGGACGCCGCCGCGAGCCCGGTCGCGCGCGTGATCGCGAGCGGGGAGCCGTTCCTGGCGCCCCGGCTCGGCGACGAGGAGCTGCGAGGCCTGGTGCTCGACGACGCGCACTACGCCTTCGTGCGCGCGCTCGACGCCGGCTCGGCGATCTCGGTCCCGCTGGTCGCGTCGGGCCGCGTCCTCGGCGCGCTCACGATGTGCCTCTCGCGCGCGAGCGGGAAGACGTACGACGAGAGCGACCTGCCGCTGATGCGCGACCTCGCGAACCGCGCCGCGGTCGCGATCGAGCACGCGCGGCTCTACACCCGCGAGCACCAGGTCGCGACCGCGCTGCAGGAAGCGGCGCTGCCGCGCTCCCTGCCGCACCTCGCCGGCGCGTCGTTCGACGCGGAGTATCTCCCCGGGAAGAGCGAGGCGCTGATCGGCGGCGACTGGTACGACGCGTTCGCGCTGCGCGACGGGCGGGTCGTCGTCTCGATCGGCGACGTCGTCGGCAGCGGGCTGCACGCCGCGGTGACGATGACGAAGATCCGCGAGACGATCCGGGCCGCCGCGCTGAGCGACCCCGATCCGGGCAGCGTCCTCGCGGTCGCCGATCTGGCGCTGGCGCTCGACGATCCGGAGAAGATCGCGACCGCGCTGGTCGGCGTGTTCGACCCGCGCGAACGGACGCTCACGTGCGCTGCGGCCGGGCATCCGGGTCCGCTGGTGCACCTGCCCGGCGGCGAGGTCGCCGATCCGTTCGACCTGCGCGCGCTCCCGCTGGGCCTGCGGGAGGGCGTGCGCGCGCCTTCGCGCACGGTCGCGCTTCCGCCCGGCGCGTTCGCCGCGTTCTTCACCGACGGTCTGATCGAGTCGACGCACGACGCGCTGGAGGGCGAGCGGCGGCTGCGCGCCGCGCTCGCCGATCCGGCGGTTCGCTGCGCGCGGCGGCCGGCGCGCGCGCTGCGCGTCGCGGTGATCGGCGACGCCCGGCGCGACGACGTCGCGATTCTCACGCTCGCCTTGACCTACGAGCGGGAGTCGCGCGTCCCGAACGGGTATTGATGATCTTCGTGGACGGCGTCCCCCAGCGCGGCCAGGGATCGGTCGACGGTTGGACCCTCAAGGCGGACAGCAGCGGATTCGTGTTCCGCATCGGCGACGCGTCGCTCGCGAGCAACGCGCGCTCGATCTTTCAGCGGTATCTCGCCGCGCAGGTCGACGCGGCGTCCGACCTGTACGGCGCGGAGCTGATCTTCGGCGAGCTGCTCGGGAACGTCGCGCGCCACGCGCCCGGCGCGATCGACGTGCGGCTGCGCTGGAACGGCCGGACCGCGATCCTGGAGGTCGCCGACGAAGGGCCCGGCTACTCGGTCGCGGACGTGCACCTGCCGAACGACTTCGCCGAGTCGTGCCGCGGGCTGTTCCTGGTCTCGTCGTTCGGGCGCGATCTCGCGGTGCGCAGCGACGGCGGCCGGACCACGACGACGGTGACGCTCCCGGTGACGAGGCGCCAGGCTGCTCGCTTGCGGTAAACCGCGACCGCCGGGGTACCACAGGGACATGATCGAGCATGGTCGCCGGCGCGACGAGCAGCGGCTGCGGCGCGCCCAAGAGATCGCCGATTGCGCCCGGGAGCGCCAAGCGGAGCTCTCCAACGAGCTGCGCGCCGCCGTTCAGCGCGCGCGCAACGCGCCGATCGAGCTCGCCGCCTACCGCGCGGGCCGCAGCTTCACGAGCTGGTCGCTCCCCGACGACGTCTGCTGACGCACTGACCTGCTGACCCGAACGGCCGAAAGGTTCGGCCGTTCGGCGGATGCCGCGCCCGCTCGCGCGGCGCTACGATCGGCCCGATGGAAACGTTCGGGCTCGAGATCGCCCTGCTCGCGCTGACGGCGTTCTCGTTCTGGCTGCTCGACCGCTACGTGATCGGATGCGAGAAGATATGACGTTCGATCTGCTGGCCGGGCTCGTGCTCGCGCTCGCCGCGCTCGCGTACCTCACGTACGCGATGCTGCGCCCCGAACGATTCTGAAGGCGGTGACGTCATGACCGTGTACGGGTGGCTGCAGGCCGCCGTCGTCTTCGCGATCGTCTGCGTGCTGGTGAAACCGCTCGGCGCGTACATGGCTCGCGTGTTCGAAGGCGAGCGCGTGTTCCTCACGCCGGTGATGGGACCGGTCGAGCGCGCCGCGTACCGCCTGTGCCGGATCGACGCCGCGCGCGAGATGAGCTGGAAGGGCTACGCGTTCGCGGTGCTCGCGTTCTCGCTGGTCAGCTTCCTGTATCTGTACGCGCTGCTGCGGCTCCAGGCGTAT
>DATHLL010000320.1:0-2651 GCA_035488195.1 Candidatus Elarobacter sp.
GACATCGGGCGCGTCTTCCGGTTCCGCGACGGCTTCGGGAACACGATCGCGGCGAACGTCTTCGACAAGGCGCGCAGCACGCTGAGCACCGGCGGCGGGTGTGACGACCCGAAGTCGGTCTATCTCGACTACACGGGCGAAGCCGTGCGCAAGCGCGGCGGCGGGATGATGGTCTGCTTCAACGCGCTGAGCGGGTTCGCGAACACGCTCGCCGACGGCGTCGGCGTCGACGGCCCGGTGATCCTCGCCGATCTGCGCAAGCATCTGATCCCGGGCTACCTGCTGGTGCCCTCCGGCGTATCGACGATCCAGCTCGCGCAGGATCACAACTGGAAGACGTACGCGATGTGACCCAGCCAGAACCGCGCCGCCCGGTCTTTCGCGATCCTGCCCTGCAGCGCGAGTTCGACCGGGCCGGCTTCGTCGTGCTGCGCGCGCTCGACGGCGAGCGCGTCGCGCGCCTGCGCGCGCGCTGGTCGGCGCTCACGCCGGCGATCCACGCGTGGCCGTTCTCGGCGAGCATCCTCAGCGACGACCTCGCGTACCGCGCGGCCGTCGACGAGGCGGTCGGCGAAGCGTTCGAGGCGGTGCTCGCCGAGACGCTCGACGGCTACCGGTTCAGCTTCGGGAACTACGTCACCAAGCGCGGCTCGAGTCCGGGCGCCGTCGGGATGCACCAGGATCCGAGCTTCGTCGACGAGTCGCGCTACGACGCGCTGAACTTCTGGACGGCGCTGAGCGACGTCGGCCGGGAGAACGGCTGCCTGCGCCTCATGCCGGGGAGCCATCTGCTCAACGCGAAGCTGCGCGGCACCGACCGCCGGTTCCCGTGGCCCGAGCTGATGCCGCTCATCGAGGAGCGCTTCCTCGTCGACGTTCCGCTCGCCGCGGGCGAGGCGTGCGTGTGCGACTTGCGCACGATCCACGCATCGTATCCGAACGTCACGCCGCACGACCGTGTCTGCGCGTCGGCGATCGCGGTGCCGGCCGAGAGCGAGCTCTGGTACTGCTACCAGGACCGCGCCGGCGGCGGCGCGATCGACGTGTACCGCGCCGACGACGAGTACTACCGCACGCACGTCTTCGGCTCGCCGCCGGACGGCCTCACGCGGATCGCGCGCGTGCCGGGCGGCGCCGATGCCGTCACGCCGCGACGGCTCGCCGAGGTCTACGCGAACGCGGTCGCCGAGGAGCGCGCGCCGGCGTGAGAATCCTGGTCGCGACGCTCTCGACGCCCGGCTTCGTCTTCCCGCTCCTCGCGGTCGCGGACGCGCTGCGCGCGCGCGGCGACGACGTGGCGTTCGTCGCCGATCTCGCGTTCGCGGAGACGCTGCGCGCGCGCGGTCATCGCCGCATCGCGCGCGGCGCGGCCGACGGCCCGAGCTTCCGGATCGAGTCGTGGGGCGAGCCGCTCAACGTCGCGATCCAGGTGCGGCACCTCGAAGCCGCGCTGGGCGCGTTCGCTCCCCACGCGATCCTCGCTTCGCATCTCGCGCTCGGCCCGCTCGTCGCGCGCGAGCTGCACGGAATCCCGGTCGCGGTGCTCGGCCCGATCGTGCTGCCGTGGCGCTACGGCGTCCCGGCGGCGGAGGGCGCGCCCGATCCGGCGTGGCGCTACGCCGAGTTGCGCGCGACGCTCGAGCGAGCACGGCTCGCGTTCGGGCTCGCGCCGTCGGCGGAGCCCTACGAGCGCAGCTTGCTGTTCGGCGACGTGACGCTCTTGCAAGGCGTCGCGGGACTGCAGGCCGGCGGCGCGGATTCCGGCGCGCTGCGCGTCGTCGGCTCGTGCATGAACCCGAGCGCCGACGCGCGTCTCGACGCAGGCGACGCGGCGTGGCTGCGCGCGCAGCGCGCGGCCGGGCGCAAGATCGTCTACGTCCACCTGGGGCGGACCTTCGACCACGCGAGCTTCTGGCCGGCGTTCGTGCGCTGGATCGCGGAGCGCGACGCGTCGGCCGTCGTCTGCACCGAGCGCTACGACCGCGCCGTGGGCGCGGCGCCGCCGAACGTGCTGCTGCGCGAGCGCGTCTCGCTCGCGGAGACGCTGCCGTTCGCCGACGCCGTCGTGTGCGGCGGTCATCCGACGGCGGTCCTCGCCGCCGCGAGCCACGCGCTCCCGGTGCTCGCCGCGTTCGGCGGCAGCGGGACCGAGAACACCGCCGAGGCGATCGCGCGCTACGGCAGCGCGATCGCGCTCGCGAGCGACGGGCTCTCCGACGACGCGTTCACCGGCGCGCTCGACCGGCTTTTGTCCGAGGCGGCGTACCGCGAGCGCGCAGGGTGTTTGCGGGCCGAGTTCGCGCGGCACGACGGTCCGGCCGAGGCCGCCGCGGCCATCGCCGAGATCGCCGCGCGCGAGCCGGCCGGAGCCGCCTGAGGATGCGCCCGGACGAGGGGCCGCGGATCCGCGCCGCGCTGGACCGCGGGCTCCGTTTCGTGATCGAGTCGCAGTCGCCGAACGGCGCGTGGTGCGACTTCGAGGTCGACGGCGCCGTCGTCTCCGATGCGTGGGTGACCGGTTACGTCGGCGCCGCGCTCTGCTCCGTCGCGCGCGTCGCGAGCCGTCCGGCCGAGCCTGCGATCGCAGCGGCGCGAACGTTCCTGCACGGCGCGCTCGACGGCCGCGCCGGCTGGGGCTACGCGGGCGTCGC
>DATHLL010000321.1:0-9253 GCA_035488195.1 Candidatus Elarobacter sp.
TAGCGGTCGCCGACCGCCGCGCGTTCGAGGCGGATCGCGCTGCGCTCGAGCGCTTTCTCGAAGCCCATGTTCGACATCACCGTGCCGACGACGGTCTTCCCCGGCAGCTCGCCGCGCTCGGCGAGGTCGCGCGCGATCACCAGCATCACGTGATCGCCGGTCAGCACCTCGCCGGCCTCGTCGACGAACAGCGCTCGGTCGGCGTCGCCATCGAACGCCACGCCCACGACCGGACCGGTCGAGCGCGCGATCTCTTCGCGGACGCGCGCGCGCAGCGGCTCGAGATGCGTCGCGCCGCAGCCGACGTTGATCCGGCTGCCGTCGTCGTCGCAGTGCAGCGCGACGACGCGCGCGCCGAGCCGCTCGAAGATCTTCGGGCCGACCAGATACGCGGCGCCGTACGCGCCGTCGACGACGATCGTCCAGCCGCGCAGATCGGCGCCGGCGGTGACCAGCTTGGCGAAGTAGTTGTCGATCAGGCCGCGCGTCTGCGTGACGATCCCGACGTCGAGACCGGTCGGGCGCGGCAGCGCCTCGTGGCCGTCGATCAGCCCCTCGATCTCGCGCTCGACCGCGTCGGACAGCTTGAACCCGTCGGCGGCGAAGAACTTGATCCCGTTGTCCTCGATCGGGTTGTGCGAGGCTGAGATCATCACGCCGGCGGCCGCCTCGATGCTGGTCGTGATCGCGGCGACGGCGGGCGTCGGGACGATCCCGAGCTGCACGACGTTGCGGCCGGTCGAGGCGATCCCGGCGATCATCGCGCCCTCGAGCATCGGCCCGGAGAGCCGCGTGTCGCGGCCGACGACGACCGGCTTCTCGATCGGCTGGTCGTGCGCGATCACCGCCGCGCCGGCGCGGCCGAGCGCGTACGCCAACTCCGGCGTGAGGTCACGGTTTGCGACGCCGCGGACGCCGTCGGTTCCAAAGTATCTGCCCATCCTGCTTTCGTCTATTTCGTCTTGCCGGTGGTGGCGGCGATGAACTTCACCCGGACGCGGACCAAGTTCGGCGAGACCTGCACGTCCTCGATCGGCGCGCCGCGCGCGTCGACCGGGACCGGGCGGATCATCTCGTCGAGCATCGCCGGCTTGCCGGGGATCTGGATCTGCGCGCGGACGCCGGCGACGCGCGAGGTGTCGCTCGAGGGGCCGCGGATCGTCGTCGCGGTCGGGTCGATCTGCGCCGAGTCGATCACGATCCCGCGGCGGTCGCCGACGTAGTCGAAGCCGACCGGGAGCGTGCGCTCCTCGATGCGGTCGAGCGTGACGTCGACGAACGGCGGCGCGATCGACTTGATCACGATGTCGGGCGCGTTCACCTTCACCTGGACGTGATGCGTCCCGAGCTCGGTGAGATCGGCGATGTCGAGCACCGCCTGCACCTGATCCGGCTTCGGTTCCGGCCCGTTGCGCGGCGTCTCGACGACGACCGTTGCGACCTTGTCGTCGTAGCGCGCCTGGTATCCCGGCTTCAGCCCGCTCACGACGATCGGCACGACCAGCGACTGGTCGAAGCGCGCGGTCGTCCCGGGTGCGGCGGCCAAGTGGAAATAGCCCCACGCGGCGAGCGCGAGGAACACCGAGAGGACCTTAAGTCCGAAGTTGTTCTTGAGGAGGTTGAGCACGCGGAACTCGCGGCAGCAGATTGGCGAGGATGCCGCCTTCGGCCTGGGCGCGCCGCCGCGTCGGGCGGATGCACGCGGCGAGGACGCGGCGCAGCCGGTCTTCTTCGTCGATCGGCACCGAGAGGCGCCCGGCGCGCGCGACCGAGACCAGACCGCTCTCCTCGCTGACGACCACGACGACCGCGTCGGTCTGCTCGCTCAAGCCGACCGCGGCGCGGTGGCGCGTCCCGACGTGGCGCTCGAGGCGCAGCGTGTTCTCGCTCAGCGGCAGGAAGCACGAGGCGCCTTCGACCAGCAGATCGCGCACGATCACCGCGCCGTCGTGCAGCGGCGAGGTCTTGTTGAAGATCGCGAGCAGCAGGTCGGCGGAGAGCCGTGCGTCGAGCGCGGTCCCGCTCTCGACGTACTCGCGCAGCCCGGTCTGCTGCTCGATCACGATCAGCGCGCCGATCCGCTGGCGCGCGAGGACGAACGCCGCCTGCGCGACGATGCGGATCTGCTCGGCGGCGATCTCGTCCTCGGCGCGGCGGTCGCGCACGAACAGACGCCCGCGGCCGAGCTGCTCGAGGCCGCGGCGCAGCTCCGGCTGGAAGACGATCGGAAGTCCGACGGCCGTTCCGAGGAGAAGGTACTGCATCAGCGTTGCCAGGACGAGCAGGTGCAGCAAGTTGGAGACGGCGAGGATCACGACGAGCACGAAGAGCCCGAACATGATCTGCACCGCGCGCGTCCCGCGGATGAGGAGCAGCAGATAGTAGGTCAAGACCGACGTCGCGAGGATGTCGATCCCGTCGATCACCGTGAAGTGGATCGCGAGGTGCGGGAACCAGCTCATCGGGGCGGCTTGCGATCGTCCAAGTACGTCTCGATGATCCGCGAGGCGTTCAGCTCGGGATCGCCCAGGCCGGCCGCCGCGATCGCCGCGGCTTCCTCGAACGCGAGTTCCTCTTGGCTGCGCGCGGGGACGAAGACCGACTCGATCGCGACCAGGTCGTCGATCAGATCCGCGGCGGTGACCGCGTCGTCGAACCGCACCGTCACGGTGGGGCCGTCCTCGCCGACGTCGATGACGCCGACCGGGCCGCCGGGACCGCGCAGCGCGTCGACGACGTTTGCTCGGGCGAGCGGATCGGCGAGGCTCACGGTGCGGGTAACGATCACGACCGCCCAGTCGTTCGCGTGAGCGAGCACGGACTCCGCCGCGCGCGGGTGATCGCGGTCGGGCGCAACGCCGCCTGGATCGTCGCCGAGGACGAAACCGAGCCGCGCCTGGCCTCGCTGCGGCGCAAGGGCGGGGCGCGCCAGACCACGCTTCCGGCGCCGGGCGATCTCGTCGAGGCGCGCACCATGGACGAGGACCGCGTCGTGATCGACACGGTGCTGCCGCGGACGTTCGCGCTCGAGCGGCGGACCGGAGGCGGCCGCACCAAGACGATGGCGGCGAACGTCGACACGGTCGCGATCGTGGCGGCGCTGGTCAACCCGCCGCTCCACCTCGCGATGGTGGACCGGCTGGTCGCGTTCGCGGTCCAGCACGAGGTCGAGCCGCTGCTGCTGCTCACGAAGGCGGATCTCGCCGGCGAGGAGGCGGCGGAGCGGGTCGCCGCGGTCTACCGCGCGGTCGGCGTCCCGGTGCTGATCCTGCAGCCGAAGGCCGGGCGCGGGATCGACGGGCTGCGCGAGCTGCTCGCGCCGCGGCACGCGCTGCTGGTCGGCAACTCCGGGGTCGGGAAGTCGAGCATCTTCCGGGCGCTGGGCGGGATCGGGGTCGTCGGCGACCTCTCGCGGTTCGGGCGCGGGCGGCAGACGACGACCTCGGCGCGGCTGGTGCGGCTCGGCGACGGTTTCCTGATCGACAGCCCGGGGATCGGCGAGTTCGAGCTCGACCCGATGCCGGCGACCGAGCTGGCGTGGCTCTTCCCCGAGATGCGGGAGGTCGCGCCGCGCTGCCGGTTCGCGAACTGCCGGCACCTGAGCGAGCCGGACTGCGCGGTCCGCCGCGCCGCCGAGGAGGGCCGGATCGCGCCCAGCCGCTACGCCTCGTACCGGGAGATCGCGGCCGTCGCGGCCGGGTGAGGCGGCGGCGCTTGAAGCTGAAGCCCGATTTGTGGTAGTCTGCTCTTCGTGCCCAACATCAAAGCCGCCGAGAAATGGGTGCGCCAGTCCGACAAGCGCACGCAGCGGAACCTCGAGACGAAGACGCGCCTGAAGACCCTCTTCAAGAAGGCGAAGTCGGCGCACGACCCGGCCGTGGCGTCGTCGGTCGAGTCGCAGTTCGACAAGGCGGCGGGGCGCGGGATCATCCACCCGAACAAGGCCGCCCGCAAGAAGTCGCGCCTGGCGAAGGCGCTCGCGAAGCAGGCGCCGGCCAAGGCCTAGCGCCCCGCCCGGCGCACCGCGCCGGTCATCCGGACAAACGAAAGAGGCCGTCCGCAGGCAGTGGACGGCCTCTTCGTTTCCCCGGACTTGGATGAGGGTCCGGGTCAGCAGAGCCCGATCGTGCCGGTGCGCGTCCCGCGGCTCTTGCCGCTGGTCTTGCGCTGGCTGGAGGACGGGCAGAGCGGGTTCGGCGTCGGCGTCGGGGACGGCGTCGCCGTGGGCTGCGGCGTGGGGGTCGCGGTCGGTGCCGGGGTCGGCGTGGCGGTCGGGGCCGGAGTCGGCGTCGCCGTCGGAGCGGGCGTCGGGGTGGCGGTCGGGGCCGGCGTCGGGGTAGGGGTCGCCGTCGGCGCCGGGGTCGGGGTCGCGCAGTTCGTCACCGTGACGGTGACCGTTCCGGTGTGGCCCTTCGAGTCGCGGAGCGTGATCACCGTGACGCCGGCGTCGACGGCGGCGACGTCGAACCACGAGGCGGGCTCGCGGTTCACGGTCGGCTGGGAGCGGTCGCGCGCGAGATCGGCGGTCACCGTGGCGACCCGGACGTTCCCCGAGCTGGCGGCGACGATCGGATCGCCGTCGGTCACGCCGTCGATGACGCCGGTGGTTCCCCGGCAGAGTGAGAGCGACTCGGAGCCGGATCCGCCGGAGCCGCCGCCGCCAGAGGTCCCTCCGCCGCCACCGAGGTGGCATTCGACCACGCGCTCGGAGCTCGACGCCGCCGGGGCGTTCTGCAGTTGTTCCGCAGCGGGAACGACGGCGCCGCCCGCGCCGTGACCTCCCGAACAGGCGGTGAGTGCGGCCGTGAGAGCGACCGCGAGCCATCCATAGCTTCGCACTTCGAGTGATCCTCCGGATCGTGCCTCGCCCACCGTCTCTCTACCCCGAAGGTCCTAGGACTACTTGCCCCTTCGCCGCGCTTAGCGCGAACTTTACGGAGCGCGTTCAGGCGTCGATCGTGATCGCGAGACGGACCCCTTCGGTCTCCGCTGCGAGCGGGACGACCTTCGTGCGGATCGCGGCGCGGAGGCGGTCGAGGTCCTTGGTCCGGACGGCGGCGCGGTAGCGCCACTCCTCGTTCACGCGGGCGACCGGGTACGGGGCCGGGCCGAGGACGTCGAAGCGCGGGTCGCCGCGGAGCGCGTCGGCCCAGCGCGCGATCGCGCTCTCGACGGCGCGGCGCGAGCGGCCGATCGCGCCGAGCAGCGCGACGCGGGTGTACGGCGGCCAGCGCAGCGCGCGGCGGTCCTGGAGCTCCTCGCGCGCGAAGCCGTCGTAGTCGTGCTTCGCCGCGAACCCGATCGCGGGGTGCTCGGGCGAGTACGTCTGCACGATCGCCTCGCCGGCGCGCGCGCGGCCGCTGCGCCCGCAGACTTGCGTGAGCAGCGCGAAGGTCCGCTCCGCGGCGCGGTAGTCGGCGACGTGGAGATCGAGGTCGGCGGCGACCGCGGCGGCGAGCGTGACGGTCGGGAAGTCGAGCCCTTTCGCGACCATCTGCGTGCCGACGAGAACGTCGCCTACGTCGCCGAAACGCTCCAGCAGCCGCGCGTGGTCGCCGACGCGCGTCGTCGTGTCGGAGTCCATCCGGATCACGCTCGCGCCGGGGAAGAGCCGCTGGACCTCGTCGGCGACGCGCTGCGTCCCCGCGCCCATCTCGCGCACGGGGCCGGCGCCGCACGCGGTGCACGTCTCGATCTGCGGCGTCTGGTAGTCGCACCAGTGGCAGCGCAGCAGTTCTTCGCTGCGGTGCACCGTGAGCGAGACCGAGCAGCGCGGGCATTCGGGCACGTGGCCGCACGCGCGGCACAGCACGAACCGCGCGCTGCCGCGCCGGTTGATGAGCAGGACGGATTTCTCGCCGCGTTCGATGCGGCCGGCGAGCGCGTCGGCGAGCGCCGAGGAGAACACGCGGCGGTTGCCGGCGGCGAACTCCGCGCCCATGTCGACGATCCGCACGTGCGGGAGCGGCTGCGCGGTCGCGCGGCGCACCAGGCGGACCAGCGGGAAGCGGCCGGCTTTCGCGCGCGCGTAGTCCTCGAGCGCCGGCGTCGCGCTGCCGAGGACGACGACGCCGTTCGCGCGGCGCATCCGCTCGCGCGCGACCGCGACCGCGTCGTAGCGCGGGACGTTGTCCTGCTTGTACGAGCTCTCGTGCGCCTCGTCGACGACGATCAGCCGGACGTTCGCGAGCGGTGCGAAGACGGCGCTGCGCGCGCCGACGACGACGTCGATCTCGCCGCGCGCGGCGGCCTGCCAGGCGTCGAAGCGCTCGCGCTCGGAGAGCGCCGAGTGCAGCACCGCGACGCGGTCGCCGAACGCCGCCTCGAAGCGCGCCGCGGTCTGCGGCGTCAGCGCGATCTCCGGGACGAGCACGATCGCGCGCTCGTTCCGCGCGAGGACGCGCGCGATCGCGTGCAGGTAGACCAGCGTCTTCCCGCTGCCGGTGATCCCGTGCAGCAGCAGTTGCCCGAACGCGTCCGCGCCGATCAGCTCGGTGATGCGCGCGATCGCGGCGTGCTGTTCGTCCGTCGGCGCGAACGGCGGCAGCGCGACGCGCGCGGCGCGCTCGCGGCGGATCTCGCGCGTCTCTTCGACGAGCGCGCCGGCCTGTACCGCGCGGCGGATCACGGCGTCGGAGAAGCCCGCGAGCACGGCGTCGGCGCGCCGCATCTCACCGAGTTCGCCGACGTGCGCTAACAGTGCTTGGGCCTTCTTCCCTTTGAGCGGCGACGCGCCGCGGCGCAGCACGCGGATCGTCGCGGCGCCGATCGACGGTTTCGCCATCACGCGGCGGCGCTCGAGGACGCCGGCGCGCGTCAGCGCGGCGATCGCGCGCAGCAGCGTCTTGCGGTCGCCGGCACGGCGTGCTTCGGGATGCCGCAGCAGCACGTCGGGGGTCACGCCGTCGCGGAAATCGGTCCACAGCAGGCGGATCAGGCGTTCGGGGACGACCTTGAAGCGCGCGGCGTCCGGCGGATCGCCGAGCGGCACGAAGCGTTCGACCGCGCGCGGGATCGCGGCCGCGAGGACGACCGCGCCGAGCGCCTCGCGCAGCGAGCAGATGTACTGGTCGGCGATCCAGCGCGCCAGCTCGAGCCCGGTTTCGTCGAACGCGCGCGGGCCGTCGACCCGCGCGGCGACGTCGCGCAGCTTCGGGTCGTCGTCGCCGCTGTACGGTGCCGTGAGAACGTACGCGAAGACGTCGCGCGTGCCGAGCGGGACGCGCGCAACATCACCGACCGCGAGAGCGACGCCGTCCGGCACGCGGTACGACAGCGGGCGGTCGAAGCGCGCGGTCTTGAGGTGCGGGAGGACGTCGACGCGCAGAACGCTCAGATCGGCGAACCGCCGGACGTCGTCATCGCGTCCGGTGTTCGGTCCAGCCGCACGAACGCCCCGTCGAGGCCGGCGTACGAGACCGCGTCGCGCCCCGTCTCCTTGCTGTGGTACATCGCCGCGTCTGCGCGCTCCAGGAGCAGGCTGGTCGTCTCGGCATCGGCCGGGAACGCCGCGACGCCGACCGAGGCGGTGATCCGGATGCGCGGGTCGCGTTCCGCCGGTTGCAAGGGAACGACGTCGAGCGACGCGATCCGCGTTCGGAGGGCTTCGGCGCGCTCGATCGCCGTCGCTTTGTCGCTCTCCGCGAAGACGAGGCAGAACTCGTCCCCGCCGTTGCGCGCGACCAGGTCGCGCTCAGGCGCCGCGGCGCCGCGCAGCACGACGGCGAGCTCGCGCAGCAGCGCGTCGCCCGCGGCGTGGCCGAAGGTGTCGTTCCAGTGCTTGAAGTGGTCGGTGTCGACGAACACGAGCGCGAGCCGCATCGTGCGGTCGCGGCGCGCGCGATCGACGAGCGCGGCCAGGCGCTGGCGGAACGCGCGCGGCGTCAGTAGTCCGGTGAGGCCGTCGTACTCCGCGCGGTGGCGGTCGCGTTCGCGCTCGAGCGCGACGCGGCAGGCGGGTGAGGCGAGCCCTGCGAGCTCGGCGAGGCGCGCGAGGTCGTCGGTGCCGAGCGGGTCGCGGGCGGCGAAGACGACCGCCCCTCGGTGTTCGGAACCGAGCGCGAGCGGTATCGCCAGCGCGGTCACATCGGCCGGGTGCGCCGGGCGGAGGCCGTCCTCGAGGCCGGCGCGCCGGCCGGTCGCGATCGCGCGGGCGGGAAGTGCGGTCGGGTCGTCGTGCGCGACCGTCGTGCCGGCGTAGTACGCGAAGCGCGGACCGAAGGCGGCGGTGCACAGCAGACTCGCATCGTGCTCTTCGTAGAACAAGACGCCGTCGACCGCCGGAGATGTCGTGTGAGTCGCGTCGACCAGCGCTTCGCGCACCGCGTCGACCGAGATTGCGGCTGCGTGCGCGAGGCGTTGTGCCGCGTCCGCGAACTGCGCGTGGCGGCGGCGGGCTTCAAGGGCGGCGTGGCGATCGCCGCGTGCTCCGCGCAGCGCCGCGAGCGCCATGGTCGTGGAAAGGGCGGCCGCGGCGCACAGCGCGGCAGCGACGAGCGCGGCTGCGAACGGGACCGCGATCATCATGTCCGGTGTGGTGCCCGGCGATGGGCGCGGTTAGTGGCTCACCCTTCGACAAGCTCAGGGTGACGACGGTTCTCCCGCGGTGAGAACGATGCTGCGTTACGGGATGAGGGCGCGGAGTTTTTCGGGTTCGGTGACGACGACGTGGGCGGTGCGCATGTCGACGAGGCGGTCGTCCCAGAAGCGGTTCAGGGTTCGGTTCACGGTTTCGCGGGTCGTGCCGATCATGTTGGCCATCTCTTGGTTCGTCAGGCGCAGCGTGATGCGGGTGCCGTTGTCGACCGACTCGCCGAACTGTTCGGCCAGGTTCAGCAGCAGCGAGGCGAGGCGGGCGCGGATATCCTGCGAGGTCGTCGCGGCGATCAGCGCGTTCGCGGCGCGCAGGCGCTCGGAGAGCTCGATCACGAGCAGCTTCCCGATCGCGGGGTTGCGGTCGATGAGGCCGAGGAAGTCGGACTGGCGGATCGCGCCGACCGCGACGTCGGTGAGCGTCTTGATCGACGCCGAGCGCAGCGACGAGTCGAACATCGACATCTCGCCGAAGAAATCGCCCTCTTTGAGGATCGAAAGGATCGTCTCGCGGCCGTCCGGGCCGACGCGGACGACCGCGACCGAGCCCGACGCGATCACGAAGAAGGTGTCGCCCGGCTCGCCTTCGCGCACGACGAACTGATGCTTCGGCAGCCGGCGCTCCGAAACGGTCGCCAGCACCTGCGACAACTGCTCGTCG
>DATHLL010000322.1:0-2257 GCA_035488195.1 Candidatus Elarobacter sp.
CGCTTTCCGGGTCGCGCCGATCGGGCCGATCCCCATCACGCTCGGGTCGACGCCGGAGGTCGCGGACGTGACGACGCGCGCGAGCGGCTCCCAGCCGTGCTGCTCCGCCGTCCCCGCGCTGCAGATCAGCAACGCCGCGGCGCCGTCGTTCAGCGGCGAGGAGTTGCCGGCGGTCACGGTGCCGTTCGCCTTGAACGCGGGCTTCAGCTTCGCGAGCGACTCCATCGTCGTGTCGGGACGCGGCGGCTCGTCCTGCGTGACGTCGTAGCTCTTCTTCCCCTGCTCGACGTGCACCGGGACGAGCTCGCCGGCGAATCTCCCGGCGTCCATCGCAGCCTTGCACTTCTGCTGGCTCTCGAACGCGAACCGGTCCTGGTCCTCACGCGTGACGTGGAACTGCTCGGCGACCTTCTCCGCCGTCTCGCCGAGCGAGATCGGGGGGTACATCGCCGCGAGCCGCGGGTTCACCATCCGGTTGCCGAGCGTCGTGTCGTGGATCTCCGGCGCGCGATCGTACGCGCGTTCCGACTTCAGGATCACGAACGGCGCGCGCGTCATCGACTCCGCGCCGCCCGCGACCGCGACGTCGATCACGCCGGCGGCGATCGCGTGATACGCCGAGTTCAGCGCCTGCAGGCCGCTTCCGCAGAGCCGGTTGAGCGTCGTGCCGGGGACGCTCGGCGGCAGCCCGGCGAGCAGCGTCGCCATCCGGCCGACGTTCCGGCAATCCTCGCCGGCCTGGTTCGCCGCGCCCCAGAAGACGTCGTCGATCGCCTCCGGATCGACGCCCGTGCGCTCGACCAGCGCGCGGATCGCGTAGGAGGCGAGGTCGTCGGGGCGGACGGGTGCGAGGGCGCCGCCGTACCGCCCCATCGGCGTACGGAGCGCGTCGACGATGACGGCTTCAGGCATATCAGTCCGAACCCGTTCGCGCGCCGAAGCGCGGCGCCTTGAGAAGCGGGCGAGCGCACCGCGGCGAACCGACGCTTCGATGGACCAGATGCACGTTCGCTGTTGCGTCGCGGGCGGCGGCCCGGCCGGGATGATGCTCGGGTTTCTCCTCGCGCGGGCCGGCATCGACGTCGTCGTCCTCGAGAAGCATGCCGACTTTCTGCGCGACTTCCGCGGCGACACGGTCCACCCGTCGACGCTCCAGATCATGCACGAGCTCGGGCTGCTCGACCAATTTCTGCGACGCCCGCATCAGGAGCTGCAGCAGATCGTCGGGATGATCGGCGACACGAAGGTCGTCATCGGCGACTTCAGCGGCCTGCGCACCGCGTGCCGGTTCATCGCGCTGATGCCGCAATGGGACTTCCTGAACTTCCTCGCCGAGCAGGGAAAGCGGTATCCCGCGTTTCGCGTCGTCATGCGCGCCGAAGTCACCGATCTGATCGAGGAGAACGGCGCGGTCGCGGGCGTCCGCGCGACGACGCCGGACGGACCGCTCGAGGTGCGCGCCGATCTCGTCGTCGGCTGCGACGGGCGGCACTCCACCGTGCGCGAGCGCGCGGGGTTGGCGGTGCGCGATCTCGGCGCGCCGATCGACGTGCTCTGGATGCGCATCTCCAAGCGCCCGGAAGACGGCGCGCCGATCCTCGGGCGGTTCGACGCCGGCCGCCTGCTGGTGACGCTCGACCGCGGCGACTACTGGCAGTGCGCCTACGTCATCCGCAAGGGCGGCTTCGACGAATTGCGAGCGCGCGACGTGCAGGTGCTGCGCGACGACGTCGCCGCGATCGCGCCGTTCTTGCGCGACCGCGTCGGCGAGATTCGCTCGTGGGACGACGTCAAGCTGCTCACGGTGACGGTCGACCGGCTCGAACGCTGGTACCGGCCCGGCCTGCTCTGCATCGGCGACGCGGCGCACGCGATGTCGCCGATCGGCGGCGTCGGGATCAACCTCGCGATCCAGGACGCCGTCGCGGCCGCGAACATCCTCGCCGCGCCGCTCGCCGCGCGGACGGTCGGCCTCGCCGATCTCGCCGCCGTGCAGAAACGCCGGACGTTCCCGGTCGCGGTGACCCAAGCCGGACAGGTCTTCATCCAGGACCGCATCTTCGCGCGCGTCCTCGGGAGCACGCGCACGCTGAAGGCGCCATGGCCGGTGAAGCTCCTGAACTGGTTTCCGTGGCTGCGCCGGCTCCCGGCGCGGTTCGTCGGCATCGGCGTGCGGCCCGAGCACGTCCGCACGCCGGACGTCTTGGCTACGCGCCGATCCGCCTGACCCGTTCGATTCGCAGCTCGTCCGCGAGCG
>DATHLL010000323.1:0-2418 GCA_035488195.1 Candidatus Elarobacter sp.
CAAGGCGCTCTCGTCGATGACGCAGACCGTCGACGCGCTCAACGACGAGGTCGGCAAGGCGAAGCAATACCTCGCGACGCGCCGCGACATCGGCGCGATCGAGAGCGGTGCGCCGCAGCGCGTCCTGACCGACAACGGCGGGCTCTAACCGGGCGCCGCGTCCCCGCGCGGTCCGAGCCAGAACGTGAAGACGTATTTCTCGCCCGCGGCGACCGGCTCGGCGCGGTGCGCGAAGAACGGCGGGAACGTCAGCGCGCAGCCGGTGCGCGGCCGCACGATCGCATCGAGCGGGGGGAACGACGTCTCGCCGCCGGTGAAGTCGTCGTTCAGGTAGAGCACGACGCTGCGCTTGCGCCACTCCGTCGCAGCATCGGTTGCGTCTTGGTGCAGGTAGAAGAAGCCGCCGGGCCGGTAGCGCACCAGCTGGATCTCGCCGGCCTCGAGGCCGCGCGCGTGCGCGTTGCCGTGCGAGCGCGCGCGTTCGCGAATCTCCGCGCACACCGGCGCGATCTCGGGCGGAAGATCGGTCTCGCGCAGCAGCGACGCCGACCGCACCGACGGGTTCACCACCGGCTGCGCGCCGGCCGCCGCGTAGAGCGGCGCATCACGCCACGCTGTACTGCCGCGAACCGCCTCGACGATCCGCGCGCACGCGCTCGCCGAGAGCATCTCGACGAGCTCGATGCCGTCCGCGAGCTTCAGCTCAGCCCGATCCCGTTGCGCGCGAGGCCGGCGCAGCGCGCGCAGCGCCCGGAGATCACCATCGTCGCGTCGACGCCGCTGTAGCGGTGGTCCTGCGCGACCGCCAGCGCGATCGGCACGACTTGCGGGACCGGGACGTTGACGATCTCGCCGCATGCGACGCACACCAGATGGTGGTGCTTGTCGAGCGCGGCCTCGTAGCGCGCCGCGCCGCCGTATGCGAAGACCTGCACGAGGCCGATCGCGCGCAGGATGTCGAGGGTGCGGTAGATCGTCCCCAGGCTGACCGCCGGGAGCTCGGCACGGACCCGCTCGTGGATCGCCTCGGCGGTCAGGTGCGCGCCGTCCTCCAGCGCGCGCAGGATCGCGGCGCGCTGCTTCGTCAGACGGTAGCGCGTCTGAAGGAGTCCTGCATCGACCCCCTTGCCCTCGGTCACGAGCCGCCTCCAGCTTACGTGAGCATCCGGCCCGTCATACCCTCGCCGACCCGGACAACCGCAGCGCCGTTTGACGCTGTCCGGCCCCCATGCTACGATCCGAGGGTTCTCCCCTTCCCCGCCGTCCGAGGAGCCCCGGCGTCACTCCCGGCGAGGCTCTCGGTACCTCAGGACTATGTGGAATAAGCTCAAGAGGCCGGTACAGTCGGTCCTCCTGTTGGCCTTGGTCGGCCTCTGCGTCTGGGCCATCCTCCCGATTCAGAAGAAGATCCATCTCGGCCTCGACCTCCAGGGCGGCGCGCGCGTCCTGCTCCAGCTCCAGACCAGCAAGGACGTCCCGAAGATCACCTCGGACGTCCAGAACCAGGTCGAGCTGGTCGTCGACAAACGCGTCAACGGGCTCGGCGTCTCCGAGCCGGTGATCACGAAGGTCGGCACCGACCGGCTGCTCGTCGAGGTCCCGGCGGTGAAGAACTCCGACGAGCTCGAGCGCATCCTCAAAGAGGCGGCGGTCCTCGACTTCAAGATCTGCCCGCCGAAGGCTCGCGACCGCGCCGAGACCGACAAGAAGTACGCGAACGACCCGAACGGGGCGTACAAGGACTGCGGTCCGATCGTCTACACCGGCGCCGAGCTGAAGAGCGCCGCGCCCGGCTTCGGCCAGGGCGGCCAGCCGCAGGTGAACTTCACCACCAAGAACCCGACGAAGTTCGCCGCGCTGACCCACACCCACATGAACGAGCTGCTGACGATCTTCCTCGACAAGAAGTACGTCAGCGCGGCGACGATCGAAGGGATCATCTCGACCGACGGGATGATTCACGGCAGCTTCACGGAAGACCAGGTCGCGACGCTCGCCAACGAGCTGAACGCCGGCGCGCTCCCGGTCTCGCTGACGATCATCGAGAAGGACGACGTCGGCCCGATCCTCGGCAAGGAGGATCTCCAGAAGTCGCTCGTCGCCTCGATCGTCGGCTTGAGCCTCGTGCTGCTGTTCATGGTCGCGTTCTACCGGCTGCCGGGCTTCCTGGCCGACGTCGCGCTGATGGTGTACGTGCTGATGCTGCTGGCGCTGCTCAGCGTCGCGCACGCGGTGCTGACGCTGCCGGGGATCGCGGGCTTCGTGCTCTCGATCGGTATGGCGGTCGACGCCAACGTCCTGATCTTCGAGCGGCTGAAGGAAGAACTGTGGGCCGGGAAGTCGCTGCGCGCCGCGGTGCGCGTCGGCTTCCAGCGCGCGTTCAGCTCGGTCTTCGACTCGCACTTCACCACGATCGTC
>DATHLL010000324.1:0-8118 GCA_035488195.1 Candidatus Elarobacter sp.
GGACCACAGGCGCTGCGCGCCGTGTGCACGTGCGGTGCGAGCGGCGTCTGCGAGCACGTCGTCGCGACGCTCGACGTCGTGCGGACGGCCGAGGAGGCGGCGCTCCCCGAGGCTGCCGGCGAGAACGGCGAGCCCGATCTCGCCTGGCTCCCCGACGGCGAGCAGGACACGGCACGCGCGCGGGCGCGCTCGGTGTGGCCGGTGCTCTCGCTCGGGAACGGCGGCGCGCTGACCGGCGCGCTCTACCTCGACACGCCGCGGCTGCGCGGCGTCATCCGCGACGCCGACGCGATCCTCGCGATGATGGACCAGACGCCGGCCGACGACTGGGACGACGTCGACCGCACGCTGCTGCGCGACGACGCGGTTCAGGAGGCGTTCGGTTCGCGCTCGTCCTCGAAGGCGCTCGCCCGCGCGCTGTTCCGGCTCGCGCGGCACCCGCGGCTGCGCTTCGACGACGCGCCGGGCGAGAACCGGCATCCCTCCGAGCTCGCGCCGTTCGCGGTCGAGACGCGCGGGGTGAAATTGCGCGCCGAGCGGGCCGGCTCGCGGTTCGTCCCGTCGCTCGAGGCGCCCGACGGCGCGCGGCTCTCGCCCGCCGACGCCGCGGTCGTCGACGGCCCGCCGGTGTGGGTCGTCGCGGGGCGCACCGCGTACCTGCTCGACGGGACGTTCGATCCGCGCAAGGTGATCGCCGCGTCGCGCGCCGCGACGAACGGCGCAGCGCCGCCCGACGACGGCGGGATGCCGACGGTGCGCGCGATCGCGCGCGTCGCGCCGTTCCTGACCGCCGACGAGCGCGCCGGCCTGGGCGTCGTCGATGCGGAGCGTCCGGCGCTGATCGTCCGCGCTGCGTGGCGCGAAGGCGCGCTGCTCGCGCGGCTGGCGTTCGTCGACCGCGCGACCGGCGCGCACGCGCCGTTCGGCGCGCCAGGCGCGGTGACGGCGAGCGCGGGCCGCTTCGTGCGCTGGGCGCCCGAGATCGCGCGCGGCTTCGCCCGCCGGTTCTTGGAGGCGGGCTTCGTCCCGCGCGGCGTCGACGGCTTCGCGCTGCACGACGCCGACCGCGCGGCCGAGATCGTCCGCGACGTCTGGCCGTCGTGGGACGACACCGAGGTCCGTCTGGACGAGTCGCTCGCCGCGCTCGCCGGCGGCGGCAAGGTCGACGTCGCGGTGAGCGCGACCGCCGCGGAGGCCGGCGACTGGTTCGATCTCGACGTGTCGGTCTTCGTCGGCGGCGGCGAACCGCTCACGCGCGAAGAGCTGCGCGCATTGCTCGGCGCGAAAGGCCGCTACGCCGAAGTGCGCGGCAAACTGGTCGACGTCGGCGACCTGCGCTCGCGGCAGAATCTCTTGTCGGAGCTCACCGATCGTCGTCGCACGGGATTGGCGTCGCTCGTCGCGATGCGCGACGAGTTGCACGAAGCGTTCGGCGACGTCGCGTTACCCGAAGAAGTCGAAAAGATTCGCGAGCGTTTGCGCAACTTCGAAGGCATCGAAGAAGTTGAACCTCCTGAGGTGTTGCAGAACGTGTTGCGCGACTACCAGCGTCGCGGTTTGGATTTCTTGTCGTACTTGTCGTCGTTCCGTTTCGGCGGGATTCTCGCAGACGACATGGGCGTGGGCAAGAGCGCGGCCGTTCACCAGCGCGTCATCACGCCGACCGGATTGCGCCGTTTCGGCGATCTCGAGGTCGGCGACAAGGTGATGGGCCGCGACGGATTGCCGCACAATGTAGTCGGCGTGTACCCTCAAGGGATCCTGCCGGCGTATCGCATCACGTTCAGCGACGGTTCGTCGACGCTTTGTTCCGATGACCATCTCTGGGCGGTGAACTCGGCGCTCCGGAAGAGCCGCGGACGCCCATATCGCGTCTTGACCACGCGCGAGATACGCTTGGGTCTTCACGACGCAGCCGGCAACGCACGCCACTATATTCCGATCTCCGATCCGATGCATTTCGGGCAAGATCCGAATTTACCACTCGATCCCTATCTCTTGGGCTGTATTCTGGGTGATGGTGGCATCACAAGACCGCAGGATTTGAGCTTCACCACCGCGGACGATGAGCTCTTGCAGCAATGCCGCGCATTGCTTCCTACGGGTACGGACATTCTTCCAACGGACCGCCAGTACAATTTCCGCATTCGAACCACGGTTCGTGGTCAACACGCTGTCCTCGATGCTCTCGATGAGCTCGATCTCACAGGGCTTGGCTCCTCCATGAAGTTTGTTCCTTCGGCGTATAAGACGGCGCCATTGCCGGATCGTCTGGCGCTACTGCAAGGACTGCTCGATACCGATGGAACGGTGGACCCAAAGAACAACATCGTTGAATTCACCTCAACGTCCGACCAGCTCGCACAGGACGCTGCTTTTCTCGTCCGGTCTCTCGGCGGCGTTGCTCGGATGCGCTATAAGGCGCAACCGAAATACACGTACAAGGGTGAGCAACGCGTCGGAAAGCCGGCGTACCGTGTCGGGATATCGCTGCCGCCCGAATTTCCGCCGTTCAGACTCACTCGAAAGCTCGCACGCTATACGCCGCGGTCCAAGTACCTACCGACACGTGCAATCGTCAGCGTCGAGTATCAGCAAGACTGCGAGATGATGTGCATCGCGGTCGATGCGCCTGACAAGCTGTTCCTGCTCGACGACTTCATCGTAACGCACAACACCGTCCAGGTGATCGCTCATGTGCTGCGCCGCAAGGAGACCGAGGGGCAGATCCCGGTGCTCGTCATCGCGCCGACGTCGGTGACGCATACGTGGGAGAACGAGATCAAGAAGTTCGCGCCATCGCTGCGGACGCTGCGGCTGCAGTCGGGGAGCGATCGGGCCGCCAAGTACGAGACGATCCACGACTACGACGTGGTGATCACCTCGTATGCGCTGGCGCGGCTCGACGCGCATCAGCTCGAACGGTTTCGGTTCCGGACGCTCGTGCTCGACGAGGCGCAGAACGCGAAGAATCCCGCTTCGCAGATCGCCAAGGTCGTGCGCGGATTGCAGGCGGATCACCGGCTCGCGCTGACCGGTACGCCGGTCGAGAACTCGCTGCGCGACCTGTGGGCGATCTTCGGGTTCGTCGAGCCCGGGCTGCTCGGGTCGGAGACGTCGTTCCGGCGGCGGTTCGAGCTGCCGATCGCGGACGGCGACGAAGGCGCGGCCGCGGCGCTGCGCTCGCGGCTCGAGCCGTTCCTGCTGCGGCGCACCAAGGAAGACGTCGCGCGCGAGCTGCCCGAGCGCACCGAAGCCGTGATCGAGTGCGAGTTCACGCCGCTGCAGCGCCGGCTGTACCGCGGGATCGCCGAGGCCGCGCGGCGCGACGTGCTCGCGAAGTACGACGAGGAAGGCCCCGAGTCGGCGACGGTTCACGTGCTCGCGGCGCTCACGCGCCTGCGCCAAGTCTGCGCGCACCCGGGGCTGCTGGTGCCGGAGTATCTCGACGATCCGGAGGCGAGCGGAAAGTTCGACGCGTTCGTCGAGACGGTCGAAGAAGTGCTCGACGGCGGCCACAAGGTGCTCGTCTTCAGCGCGTTCGCCTCGATGCTGCGCATCATGCGCACCGCGCTCGACCGCAAGCAGATCGCGTACGGCTATCTCGACGGATCGACGAAAGACCGCGACCGGCAAACCGAGGTCGACCGCTTCATGGCCGACGACGGGCCGCCGGTGTTCCTGTGCTCGCTCAAGGCGGGCGGCGTCGGGCTGACGCTCACGGCCGCGGATTACGTCGTGCTGTACGATCCGTGGTGGAATCCCGCGGTCGAGCGGCAGGCGATCGACCGGACCCACCGCATCGGGCAGACGCGCCCGGTCACCGCGTACCGCATGGTGACCGCCGGCTCGGTCGAGGAGAAGATCCGCGCGCTCGCGGAGCGCAAGACGGCGCTCTCGAAGGCGGTTGTCAAGGCCGACAGCGCAGTTGCGAAGACGCTCACACGTGAAGACCTCGCCTTCCTGTTCAGCGACCCGGAGTAGGCGCAAGACGTAGCGCCCGCGTGCGGTAGACGGATACTAGGCGCCGCACCGGCCGCATGATGCAAGCAGCGGCGGTCACAGTTCGGCGGCGCAACCGTCTCCCGAGGCAGCGCGAGCGGCTTAACCCGTTCCCGGCGCTGCCGATGATAGCAATACGCGACACGCACGGATCAGCGGGCCGTGAATTCATCTATCACCACAAGGATGTCTTCCATGAAACGCATCGTTCTTGCGTTGGCGCTGGCATTGTCGTTCGCCGCGCCCGCGTTCGCCGAGCCGTCGGCAAATCTCGCCCCCGCCGACCGCTATTTCGGCCGGCTGAAGATGAGCATTCTGGGCGTCCGCAACTCGATCAAGGACCTCTCCGCGCGTGCCGACGAGCATCCCGAAGACGCGGAGCACATCTTCGACAAAGCGGTCCTCGTCGAAGACGCGCTCCACGACTGGCAGAAGCACTTCCCGCGCGACCCGTGGATCCCGAAGTACGCGTACGGCCTCGCTCAGCTCTTCGGCAAGCTCGACCTCGACGACGCGCGCGTGCGCAAGAACGACACGCTGGACTGGCTGGCAGCCACCTATCCGGAGTCGGAATATGCACTTCTTCCGCGTGACTAAGATCGCCGCGCTGGCGATGATGCTCGTCGCGTGCCTCGCTCCGGCGGCGCACGCGGCGGGGATGAAAGACCTCGCCCCCGCCGACCAGTACTTCGGCCAGCTCAAGATGAGCGTGCTCGGGATCCGCAACGAGCTCAACGCGCTCGAGCGCCGCGTGAGCGACGGCGACCGCAACGTCGCGGCGATGAACGGCAAGCTCGCGATGGTCGACGACGCCATGCGCGACTGGCGCGCGCACTACCCGCGCGACACCTGGCTCCCGCGCTTCGAGGCGCAGCGCGCGCGCGTCGCCGGGCTCATCGCGTCGGCCGCGTACGGCGGCTCGCGCCTGATGCCGTCGGCGGCCACGGCGATCCGCATCCTCGACGGCATCCGGCGCCGCTAGTCAGCGCGCGCGCTCGCGCATCCGCGTTTCGAGCTCGCGCATCTGCCGCTCGAGGTCTTGCATTCTCCGTTCGAGGTCGGGCCGGACCGTGAACGGCCGCACGAACACCGGACGGTCGCCGAGCGCGCGCAGCCGGCGCTCGACGTCGGGCGGGATCACCGGTGAGGGGATCACCGGCGGATGGAGCTGCAGCTCGCGGAGCGCGCGCGCGACCTCGCCCGAGACGAGCGCCTCCGGAACGACCGGCGGCTGGATCGCGAGTTGCCGCAGCGCACGCTCGGCGCTCGAGGCGGACATCTCGCGCAGATCGCAGCCGGTGCAGCCGCGGACGAAGCTCTTGTAGTCGGCGCCGACGATGCTGCGCGCGTCGAGGCGAACCCCTTCCATCACGATGCCGTCCGTCTTCGCGCGCGCGAACGACGTGTTGCCGAACCGTACGCCGGTGAAGCGCACGTTGCGCAGGTCGGCGTCGTCGAAGCGCGCGTCCTGCAGGTCGGCGCCGACGAACGCCGCGCCGCTCAGGTTCGCGCGGGAGAAGTCGACGCCGCGCAGATCGGCACCGACGAAGTGCAGGCCGTGCAGATCGCGGCCGTGCAGATCCTTCGGGAAGCGGCAGCCCGTGCACGCGTTGACGAGCTGGCGGACGAGGTCGTCCTCGGCGCGGGCCGGCGCGCCGGGCGGGAGAACGAGCAGCGCGATCGCTGCGATCAGGGCGAGACGGCGGAACATCGGTTCGAGTCCTTTCATTGCGGGCGGATCGGCTACTATGCGGGTGCGAGCGCGCCGGTGAGGTCGGCGTGGCCGTACTCGACCAGCTCCAGTCGGGTCACCGTGCGGCACGAGCGCGGGGCGTCGCGGTCGTCATGGCTGCAGAACCGCGCGGCGCGGAAGTCGAGCCCGTGCAGGTCCACGCCGCGCAGGTCGGTGCAGACGGTGCGCCGCGCGTCCGAGTACGAGTCGTCGCGCGCCTGCGCGCACAGGATCGCGTCTCCGATCGTCGCGCCGGTCAGCCTCGCGTTGCGCAGGCTCGCGCCGGTCAGGTCGGCGCCGCGCAGGTCGACGCGCGAGAGGTCGGCGTCGCGCGCGCTCATCCCGATCAGCCGCGCGTCGTTCAGACGGGCGCCGGCGAGCTTCGCCTCGCTCAGGCTCGCGCCGATCAGCTTGCTCCCGCGCAGGTCGGCGTCGTGCAGGTCGATCCCGCGCAGCGAGCAGCCGGTGCAGTCGCGCATGATGATGCGGCCGGCCGCGCCGTCGACGTCGGCTTGCGAGACGCTCGCGCCGACGAACGAGATGCCGTCGGTGTTCGCGCGCGCGAACGAGGTGTGCCGCAAGCGCACGCCGACGAAGCGCGCGTTGCGCAGGTCGGCCCCGTCGAAGCGCGTTCCGTCGAGGTTCGCGCCGGTGAACTCCGCGTTGCGGAGGTTCGCGTTCGACAAGTCGACGTCGCGCAGGTCGCTGCCGACGAACCGCAGACCGTGCAGGTCGCGGCCGTGCAGGTCCTTCGGGAGCCGGCACCCGACGCACGAGGTGATCAGCTGGCGCGCGAGGTCATCGTCGGCCGCGGCCGCGGGTGCGGCCGGAGCGGCGAGGACGAGCGCGAGCGCGGCGAGGGCGACGGATCGGATCACGGCGAGTCTCCTTGTGAACTAACGAAATAAGAGTCGAGGGCAAAAAGAAGAGCGGGCGGCGTCAGCCGTCGAGCCCGCTGCTTCCGGTCATCGTCATCCCGGTGGTCCGCGCCCCGTGCAGCTCGACGCCGGCGAGGTTGCAGCCGTCGAAGCGCGCGTTGGTGAGGTCGCGCCGGTGAGGTTCGCGCCGGAGAGGTCGACGCCGGAGAACCGGACGCCGGAGAGGTTCGCGTCGCGCAGGTCGGCGTGGCTGAGGTCCGCGCCGCTGAGCGAGATCCCGTGCAGGTCCTGACCGTGCAGGTCGAGGTGCGCGAGATCGCAGCCGGTGCAGTTCGCGATGACGCTGCGCAGCACGGTTCCGCGCAGGCTCATGCTGCGCACCGAGACGCCGGTCAGCTTGATCCCCTCGAGGTTCGCGCCGTCGAGGTTGGCGCTGCGCATCTCGGCCCCGGTCAACTGGGCGTTGCGCAGGTCGGCTCCTGAGAGGTTCGCGCCGCGCAGCGAGACGCCGACGAGCTGCGCGCCGTTCAGGTTCACGCCGCGCATGTCGGCGCCGGCGAGATCGTCGCCGTTCAGCTTGAGGCCGTGCAGGTCGAGGTTGCGCAGGTCGGCGCCGCGCAGCGAGCACGCCAGGCACGAGGCGAGCAGCTCGCGCGAGAGCTTCACGCCGGTCAGCCGCGTGCGGTTCGACCAGGTCGACTCCTGCGCGACCTGCGCCGGCAGCGAGCTCATCGCGGCCTTCAGCGCCTTCGCGACCTCGGGGCCGATCTGTTCGGCGTCGTGCGTCCGCTGCAGGCGCGCGACGGTGCTCTGCGCGGTTGCGGTGAGCTTCGCGATCTGATCCGAGGTGAGCGGCGGCACGTTGCGCGGGAACGTGATGTAGCGCGTGCCGGTCGGCGGAACGCCGGGCGGGACCGGCGGACCGACGACGCCGGTTTGCGGTACCGGCGCCGGTGCGGGCACCGTCGCGGCGCCGGTGCCCGACGCGGCGAACGTGGACGGGTTGCCGCGCGAGTCGGCGGTGCTCCACTTGAACGTGAACGAATCGCCGGCGTGCGAAGCGTCCGCGTGCGACGCAGCGGTTCGTGAAGCAGTCGTCTGTGACGTCGTCGTTTGCGAGGCGGTCGTTTCGCCCGCGCCGGTGTAGCGAGGCGTGTGTGACGGCGCACGGTGCGCGAGCGGCGCGACGGTCGGCATCGCGACGAGCTCGAACTTCACGGTCTTCGGCTCGAGCACCGCGACGCGGCGGGCGTCGGCCGCGCGGGCGTCCGGCTGCGCGGTGCGCAGGTTCGCCCGGCCGGCGGCGACCGCGGTGCGCGCCGCGCTCGTGGCCGCCTTGCCGCCCTCTTGCGCGTGCCAGAGCACCGGCGGGCCGGCCGCGTTCGCGGTCTCCGTCGCCGGCGACGCGGCAACGGCGGGCAGCTCCACGGCGGGCGCGCTCGTCGCGACGACCACGACCGCGAGGAGGCTCGCCGCCGCGACGCCGAGCGCGGCGAGCGGCGAGCG
>DATHLL010000325.1:0-3276 GCA_035488195.1 Candidatus Elarobacter sp.
CGAGTAGTCGTGGTTCGGTCCGTTGGCGACGCGCTCGGCGTCGGGATCGTCTTGACCGTCGTCTTCCCACGCGCACAGCGAGCAGATCTCGTAGGCGCCGCGTTCAGCGATCGTCGGATAGCCGCAGCACGGGCACGTCGCGCGCACACCCTCGTCCAACTGCTCGCGCAGGCGCTGCTCCGGCGTCAGCTCGGGCGCCAGCACGTCCTCGAACGTCTCCCGCCGCAGCTCGAACGCGGCGCGGTCGAAGGCGCGCTGGATCACAGCGTCGTCTTTCCGAGCGCGGACAGGATCAGCTCCACCGCCAGGATCGCCGTGCGGTTCTCGCTGTCGAGGATCGGGTTGATCTCGGTGATCTCGAGCGAGCCGAGGGTGCCGCTCTGGGCGACGCCTTCCATGAGGACGTGCGATTCGCGGTAGGTCAGGCCGCCGCGGACGGGGGTGCCGACGCCGGGGGCTTCTTGCGGGTCGACGCCGTCCATGTCGAAGCTCACGTGCACCGAGCTCTCGCCTTCGGCGACGATCGTCAGCGCCTCGTCGACGACGTTCGCCATCCCGCGGCGGTCGACGTCGGCCATCGTGAACGCCTTCACGCCGAGCTCGCGGATGACGCGCTTCTCGCCCTCATCGACGTCGCGCAGGCCGATGAACACCATCCGCGAGGGATCGACCGCGTGCTCCTGCAGCGCGAAGTGGACCGGCATCCCGTGCACGTTCCCCGACGGCGAGGTCAGCGGCGTGTTGATGTCGCCGTGCGCGTCGACCCAGATCACGCCGGGCGCCTTGCCGCGCGCGCGCGCGACGCCTGCGATCGTCCCCATCGCGATCGAATGGTCGCCGCCGAGGACCAGCGGGAACCCGCCCGCGCCGACCACCTCGCGCACCACACCCGCGAGCTCCTCGCAGACCGCCTTGATGATCGGGAAGTACTTCGCGTTCTGCTCGGCGACCGTCGCCGACTCGGGGACCGGGACGCGCAGGTTGCCGTGGTCGGTCACCTCGATCCCGAGCTTCTCGAGGCATTCCTTGAGGCGCGCGTAGCGGATCGCCGAGGGGCCCATGTCGACGCCCCGGCGGTCGGCGCCGAGGTCCATCGGGACGCCCATCACGTCGACCCGCGTGACGGGGCGGCGGTTCGGGACGAAAGCCGGCGTCGGTTGGGAGATCACGCGCTCTTCCTTCGCCGCGCGGAGCCGCTTGCTCTTGCGACGAACGCTCGCGCGTGGAGTCGCTCGAAATCCTCAGCTACGCGGGCTACGTCGCCGCGCTGCTGACCGTGGCGGCGTTCTTCATGAAGGACACCGTCCGGCTGCGGCAGATCGCGCTCGCGAGCAACGTCGCGTATGCCGCGTGGGCAGCCGGGGCGCACCTCTGGCCGACGCTGCTGCTGCACTGCGTTCTCTTCCCGCTGAACGCGTGGCGGCTGAGCCAGCTTCTGCGCGAGCGCGGGATGATCGAGCGCGCGATGAACGCCGGCGACGTCTCGCCCGAGTGGCTCAAGCCGTTCATGGACCGGCGCCGCTTCACCAAGGACGCGGTGCTGTTCCGGCGCGGCGATCCGGCCGACGGGCTGTACTTCCTCGCGGACGGGACGCTGCGGGTCGAGGAGCTCGGCGTCGAGCTCTATCCCGGCGCGCTGCTCGGCGAGATCGGAATCTTCTCGCCCGACGGCACGCGCACGCAGACCGTCCGCGCGGCGGAGACCTCGATCGTCTACGTCATGCGGCGCGACGAGGTGCTCGCGCTCTACCGGCGCGACCCGGCGTTCGGGATCTACCTGGTGCGGCTGATCACGAGCCGGCTGGTCGAGGACGTCGCGAAGCTCAAGGCGAGTTCGGCGTCGCCACCGGCGGCCGGCTCTCCACCAGCGGCTCCGGCGTGAGCGCGGGCTTCGCGACGACGCGGGAGACCGGGTGCGGCACGAGCTGCTCGATCAGCACGCGGATCATCGCCGCGACCGGGACCGCGAGGAACGTCCCGACCAGCCCGAACAGCTCGCTGCCGCCGAGGATCGCGATCACGATCCAGAACGGCGAGAGGCCGACGTTCTCTTTCAGCACGCGCGGCGCGACGAAGTTCCCGTCGATCTGGTGGATCACGAAGATGAGGATTGCGACCAGCAGCGCGTGCGGCCAGCCGCCGTTCGCGAACGCGAGCGTCACCGCCGGGATGAACGCGATCAGTGCGCCCGCGTAGGGAATGAAGTTCAGCGCGCCGGAGACGACGCCGATCAGCAGCGCGTACGGGACGTGCGTGAAGAACAGCATGATCGTCAGCATCGCGCCCAGGATCGAGCCGTCGATGAGCTGACCGCGGATGAAGCCGCCGACCACCTTGTCGAGCTCGGCGATGATCTCGTCGGCCTTCGGACGGTTCTTCGGCGGGAGCAGGCCGAGAAAGCCTTCCTTGATGTTCTCCGCGTCGAGCAGCATGTAGGCGGCGAGGACCGGGACGACGATCAGCGTCGCGACGACCGAGACGGTTGAGAGCACGACCGTGACGGTCTTCGTCGCTGTGTCGTAGGCGTTGGTCTGCAAGAACGTCGCGAGCTGCTGCGGGAGCGACGCGAGGTACGTCCGCTCGTCGGCCGGGATGCGGTGCAGCCACGAGTTGTTCGGGTCTTGCAGGAACGTCACGCCGCCTCGAATGATCCCGGGGACCGTCTTCACCGCGCCCTGGATGTCGGCGACGAGCGGCGGGATCAGCAGTTGCAGGATCGCCGCGCCGACGATCGCGATCAGCACGTAGACCAGCAGGATCGCGACCACGAGCGGGAGCCGTTCGTTCAGGCGCCGGACCAGCGGGTAGACCAGGTACGCGAAGAACAGCGCCATGACGAACAGGATCGCCGTCGCCTTGACGTTGCCCAGGAACTCGAGGACCCCGACCAGCAGGTAGATCGAGATCGCGATCGCCGCGACCGTCTTCAGCCAGAACGTCACGCGGCGTTCGGCCCGCGACATCGGTCGGCGCGGTCGTGGTACGTCGGGCGGTCTCGCGGCGGGGTTCACGCCTGCCTTCTTCACCGCAAGCGAGAGGCCGCCCCGCACGAACGTCGTAGGAGCCCGCGATGCGGTTCCCTCGGCGCGCGGCGGCCCTCGTCCTCGCGGCGGTATCGACGTGCGCGGCGCTGAGCGGGTGCACCTCGCGCCAAGCGGCGTCCGGCGCCGTGCGCATCGGGATGGTGACCGACGTCGGCGGGCTCGGCGACCGCTCGTTCAACGACTCCGCGTACGCGGGGCTCGTCCGCGCGAAGAACGAGCTGCACGTCGACAC